>CAYFTY010000026.1:0-13461 GCA_964346045.1 uncultured Bradymonadales bacterium
GTCTTCACTGCACGCTCCTCGAGGAAGGATTCATCTGTCCAGAAAGGTACTCCTTTTAGGACACGCCTTCGTTAAAACCAAGCACGCGGAAACACACGCCCCGAACCTTGCATTTACGAGCACCCTTTTGGGACAGCGTGGAAATTGACTTGGGGATACGCATGTTCGTACTATGGAAGAGCACTCAACGGAGATGCACCATGCTTAGCGAAAAGAAAGAGACGCAGCAGGAAGAACTCGAAGCTCGCGAACACCTGGAGTCGCTGCAAAAGTGCGACCAAGAGTCCGAACGCGAAAACGTGCATGGTGACTTTCAAGAGATCGCAAACAAGGCAATCGTGCGTCATCGCAAGGCTCTTCTCGCACTGTCCCGGTGATTCTATACCCTTCCGTTGAAGACGTTCTTCAGCTCCACGAAAAAATCCTTCTCCCAGAAACGGGGGGCGGCTCGCCCGGGATTCGCGACAAAGGGGCTGTAGACGCGGCTCTGGCTCGGGCGAAACAGTCAGCTGGAGGACAGGACGCGTTTCCGACCATCTACGAAAAAGCTGCGGCCATCTATGAGTCGATCGCTGGCATAAGACACCCGTTCGTCGACGGGAACAAGAGGACAGCCGCAGTCGTACTGGTCGCCTTTTTGAGAACGAACAAGGTTGAGTTCACGAAGAAGGCCGGCCGCTGAGCCGGCTTTGTTCGTGTCGCATGGTCGGCTCCAGGGTTTCTGACTACCGTCCCGAAACGACGTGATGAAAAGGAGGCTCGCTCGAAGCGACGCCGTAGGCCCGGCTCATGCGATCGTTCCAAGCCAATTCCAATTCGCGCAGAGGGGCAGAGCGAGCCGTTTTTGAGCCGTCGTAGAGTGGGTCGCCTTCGACCGACCGATGCAGATCGCGATAGGCGTCGACGAGCTGTCGTCCTGCTTGCGAGGCCTCGGCCATCGTCTCGCGCCAGCCGTCGAAAAGCGGCACGTTTCGCAGGTCTCGCACCTGGTAATGCAGGCTGGGGTTCATCGCATTGAGCATCTTGCGCACGGGGGTGGAATTCAGGAGCACCATGATCCCAAAAATGAGATCAGGGTCGTCATCAGGCGCAAAGATCGCCGGCCCGGTCATGTCGAAGACGACTCCCGCAGGCTTGTACCGTGCGGCAAAGCGACGGCCGCCGAAATCTGAGTAGACGACTCCCGGGCGCTCGACCCAGACCTCGTCCACCAGATTGGAGGTCTTGTTTTCACGGTAGAATTCGCGGGCCTTTTCAGACCAATCGACCACCCACTTCCAATTTCCCCACCAGGGGGCAAATGGCCCACCTTTGCTGTAGAAGCGCCATCGCCCGGTGCCGGTTCGGTCGCAGATCATTTCGGTGGGATGCAGATCGTCGACCTCGTCCCACCTGCGTACGTATCGACGATTCTTTCCGGTCTTGTTCTGCCCTCCCGGGATTTCGAAAGAGTCACCAAGGCGCGCATCGCCGAAACGAGCTGTGAGCTCGGGTTCGAGCCAGTGGGCGATGGGTGTTCCGGGAATCTCTGCGAAATCGGTAATCGATCGTGCCTTCCCTTCATCCGACACGAAGTTCAGCGCCATCTCGTCGCGCGAGGCCTTTCGCAAATCGACAAAACGAGCAGACTCATCACCCTCGGCATCTTTCGAGTACACAAAGGCGACGACGCTGGCCTTTTCGCCACTCAAACTCGCAAAGACGCCCGGCCCCAGATGTCCGAAAAAGACCAGCGAACCTCGCTCGAGCAGCGATGCTCGTGCTTTCCGATAGCGACTCAGATACCAGATCGTCTGCTGCGCGAGTACGCCGATCGCCTGCGTGGCGAGTCGAGCTGCGCGCTCGATGAATGCGGTGTAGAGGTCGAGATGAAAGGGTTCGAATTCGCTCCGGATACGCGATTTGAGCTCGGCGGGCATCGAGCGAGAGCCCATATAGGGCGGATTCATCAAAATCACGTCGGCGGTTTCGAGCGAGTCAAAAAGGCCATCTCCGACGACGATGGAGTTCTGAATATGAGATTCCACGGCCTCAGGGACATCGCCCAGCAACCGTATTGCATGGGTTCGTAATACGATGCGACCCGCCTCGACCGCAGACGGGTCGAGGTCGACACCGCGCACCGAAAGAAAAGCATCCTCAGGCCGAACACCTCTTCGACAGGCCTCATCGATCCAGGCAATCAGCATCTGCCCTCCGCCGCACGCCGGGTCGAGGCAAGTCGCCGATGGCCCGCTCAGATCCATCACCTCGCGGGCCAATCGATCTGCAACCCAGCGCGGTGTGTAGAGCTGTGTAGTCGTCGTCGAGTCTCGATGTTTGGCTTCCCGCTGATGATGGGCGTCGAAGGCCTCGAGCCGCCCTTCCTCGACCAGATGTTGATGCAGCCAACCCATGAAATGCGGCTCGGCGATGAGCGCGCGTGTGAGCTCGTCGTCTGCCCCGGGCAATGGTTCGCCGTTAAGCAGAGCGCCCTCTGCTCGAGCACGCCACTCGGTCGAATCGAGCGTGCTCTGATGCACGAGTTCGCGGAGTTTCGTCTCGCCGAGCTCGAGTCCTGCACTCTTGGGTGCGTCGGTTTTCATGGTGGGCTATAGTCAGAACATAGAATTCATTTGCACGAAGGTAACACGGCGCGAATCGTGCGTGAAACCAGCGCACCTGTCAGGAGAGGGACGGTGACTGAAGAGCAGCAAAGCGAGGCGCTTTCGGTTGAAACACTGGCCGAAGAGAGCGGAGCGACGGGCCACAGTAGTGCAGAGGAAACCAGGGTCGCTCATGATCTGAAAACTCTCTTCAATATGTTCGACCGGCTCGTGACGATGTTGCGTGTCTATCCGCGAGGCCATCCCATCCTCGACGAGATCGCCGGTCAGATCGAGACGCGTTTCAAGACCGCCTTCGAAGATCATGGCGATATCTTCGAAGTCCTCGTCGATGCGACCGCATTGAGCACGGCCGAAGAGACTGAATTCTTTAGCCGTGAGCTTTCGGATAAGCAGCAATACATCTGGTACGAAGCCTATGCCGACGGGCTTCTCGCTCTGACCTTTCGACAGGGCCTCATGGCGGCTGAAATTCTCGACTTTCTCGGCGTGATCGACCGGTCTGCGCAGGGCGTCATCGATAGTGATGACGATACGATTACGCTCCTCTGGGAGCTCGAATTGCCCCATCTCGACTACCATGCCGTCGAAGGATTCGCAGATGGGGCGGCTGTCGAGACCTTCGAAGGTATGAACGAGCCCGACGCGGTCAACCTGGTCGCTTCGGGCATCGAGGATCCAAAGGGTGAGGAAGCCCGGCGGCTGATTCAGATGTTCGAGAATTTGAATCTGCAGCACGTCGATATCTTCACGCGCATGCAGCTACGTGCTGGCGAGCAACTTTCAGCGCCTGAGATTCGGGATGAAGACCTCGCCTATGCCTTCGTGGTCGACCAGTCGGTCATCGATAAGCTCAGCCATGAATGGCACGAGGGTGTGGACCTCGAGTATCGCCTCATCGAAGCTCTTCTGAGCATCGTGCGCGGCGCCCCGGCCTCTGAGGCAGCAGAGCGGGCGAGCGAGATGATCGTTTCGATCACGCATCAGCTCCTCGACCGGGCTATGTATGCGCAGGCGACGCGAATTCTCGAACTCCTTCATGATCGACGCGCGCTCTTCACGGATTCGGATTTCGACCCCCTCGGGGACCTCATCGAAGAGCTCTCGGACCCTCTGCGCCTCGAAGCGCTTATTTACACCCTGCAGAAAAAACCAGGCGAACGAGGGGCGCTGATCAATCTCTTGCTCTTGCTCGGTCCCGACCGTGTCCAGACTCAGGTCCTGCGACTCCTGGCGGATGATTCCAAGAATATCGTCGCCGCAAGCCAGCTCGTCGACGTGGTAGTCCAGGCAACCACTCCTGAAAATGAGCACCAGATCCTGAACCCCGAGTTCGTCAAGAACCCCATCTATTTGCGCCGTCTGCTGCGCGAGCTGGGAAATCGAGATGCCGAGTCCTTTTCACCGACTCCGAGACTGATTCGGGCGGCGCTCGGGGTCGAAGACATCGAGACGATCGCCGCGGCGCTCAAGATCGAGCATCCGGTGTGGTCTGACGAGCGCATCGCCGAGAAATACCTGATGCCGCTGGCGATGAGGCAGGAAGAAGAAATCCGAAAATACGCCATGGAACGCCTCTCGGAATTCCATCCGCGTACCTTCGAAAATGTCATCCGCGATTCGATTCTCGCCCGCGACTCGCAGGGGCGCTCATTCGGCGAAGTTCGCTTCCTGATGCGGATGTATCTGGAAGCCAACGAAGCCGAGGCGGTCTCGCATCTGCGTGAGATGCTCGAGGTCAAAGGCTGGCTCTCAGAATCCAAACGAGATTTTGCCAAGATGGCGGCGGCCGTACTCATCGAGCACGGCGACGAGCAAGCGCTGCAAGCGGTGCGAGAAGCCGCCGAAAGCGTGTGGGTGAACCACGACCTCAAACGCTCGTACACGACCACGCTCAAGCGCTTCGCGCGCAAAGATACCGACGCTTCCGAGGTCAGCGATGACGGATGAAAAAGACCTGAGTGCATTTCAGGACGCTCTCTCTGAAACGAGCTTCATCGGAGATCGCACATCGGCCGTTCGGGACGTATTCGCGACCGAGGTTGGCCCCAAGCTCTGCATGCAGCTCAATCGCGTCGTGCGCATGGTCGAGATGTTTTCGAAGGGGCACAACCAAACGCGAAGTGCGGCACGAGAATTCGCAGACTGGCTCGAGGAGGTCTTTGAAAAGGAAAACGAGCAATCCATTCAGCTACAGATGTCGAACTCGAACTTCTTCATCAACGGCCAGCTCGTGAAGCTCGACACGCGCACCTACGCCACCACCGTCGAGTTACGTTCGACCTTCCTCGGCTACGAGATCAACCAGATCGTATTCTTGCGCGGCATCCGGCCCGAAGAAATCCTGGCACTCGTCGAGGCCATTCGCGATATGAAGAGCGGTCTGCGCGAAAACCTGACGACCTTCTCGCAGGCTCATATTCAGTTGATGCGAGTGGCCGAGAAAGAAACCGAGCGCCCCGATCAGGATGATCCGCGCCGCGAACTCATCGAGCTATATGCCGGTCTACTCATCAAATGCAGTGTCTTCTTTCACCGCCTCGAAAACGGCGCAAACCCCTCGTCGAAGGAACTCAAACGCCTCACTCAACGCATTTGCGACGAAATCCTCGCCGGCAACGGTGACATCTTCGTGGGGTTGATCAATATCCGCATCTTGACTGGCCCGGATTTCGTGCATGCCGTGAATACGTCGATCTACGCGATGCTTCTCGCCTCAGAAATTGGCCTGGGGCGGCTCGACGTGGTGCGTTGCGGAATGACGGCACTCACACAGGATATCGATCAGATGGCCTCGAGTGATGTCGATGGGGGAGATTTTCAGACCGGCGATGAGACGCATTTTCACACCAACCTCTCGGCGGTCGTCACTCTGAGTCAGATGGGCGCGACGGATGTTCTTTCAGCACTTCGCCTGGTCACCGGCTACGAGCGCGGCTTTCCGTTTAATAAACCGCTACCAGAGACCTGGTATCGCGAAGAGTTGCGTCCGCACTTGCTGAGCCGCATCAACGAGATTGCCCGCCACTACGACGTACTCGCGCAGGGCATCGAGGGCGACGAACCGTTGACTGCAGACCGAGCCCTCAACCGCCTGATGATGAAGATGGGCTCGCATTACGATCCCCTGCTCATGAAGCTCTTCGTCAACGTGGTGGGGGTGTATCCCGTCGGTTCAGTCGTCGAGTTGTCGACTCGCGAGCGGGCGGTTGTGCTGCGCAGCCCATCGGTGATTTCAGAGCGAGGACTCTCAGAGGCTAACCGCCCTACGGTCAGGCTCATCGACTCCAGCGAGCGCATTCTCGATCTCTCGCTGCCTGCTCACGAAGGCGTGAAGATTCTCAGGGTCATTCCCGATGAAGAGGTCGAAGACCGCCCTGGCGCGTTCTTTCTTTTCTAGGCTGCAAGCGCACCGACGTTCTCGTTAGCGCCTCCCGAAACACGCATCGAAGCCCCAATTTTTTGCGGGCTCGATCCTCTTCGCTACAATCAGGTATCTGCTCGAGCCACGGAAGGTACCATGCAGAAGAAAGGACATACTTCGAATATCCATCGAAATCCCGGCACCCGCGGAATCGCTGATGCCATCGATGCGCTCCACGAGCGCGGTCCCGGTCTCGTATGCGAACTCTGGCAGCGTCTCGACGAGCTCGAGGCCGAACGTCCCGAACGCGACGAGAAGGCACGCGAGCTTGCGAGGCGCCTGGTCGCGGGGCTGAGATAGGCGCGAACGACACAGACCCCGCATCCAGAGACTTCGAATTCCTCTACGAAGACGACTACCTCTACGTCCTCGATAAACCGTCGGGCTGGCTCGTCCACTCGGGATACGGCCACGACGAGACGACGATCGTCGACTGGGTATACGATGTCCTCGAGCGTAAACCGCATCCATTGCATCGTCTCGACCGACAGACGAGCGGCGCGCTGCTCTTTGCCAAATCACCTCAAATCGCTCGTTCTCTTCAGGAGCAATTCCATTCTCATCGGGTTGAAAAGACCTATGCGGCTCTCGTACGCGGAGTGCCGAAAGAGCATGCAGGTTTTCTCGACCATCCGGTTCCGCGCAGCGAGGGTGGTGCGCGCGTCGAGGCTCAGAGCGAATGGGCGCTGGTGGCGACAGCCCCGACCGAGCCTCGTCATCTGAGTATCATGGCGATTCGCCCGCTCACCGGGCGCTTCCATCAGATACGGCGTCATATGTCGCATCTGAATCATCCCCTCATCAACGACTCGAATTACGGGGCAACACGTCTGAATCGCGCGATCCGCAAGCGCTACGGACTCAGCCGCATGGGCCTGCACGCTTACTCCCTTGCGTTCGAGCATCCGGTCGGAGGCCAGCGTCTCGAGATCGTTTCGCCGTGGCCCGAAGACCTTACCCAACCGGTGCGTCGAATGGGCTTCGATTGCGATCAAATCGCGGAGTTTTTCTGCGGAGACTTTCCCGAAGTCCAGTAATAATGCGCCGAGGGCACGATACGTGCCACGATTTGTTCTAGAAAGATAAAGCAATTTGGTGTTAGGGTTATTAAAACTTATGGACGTGGGGAAGAACATTTTATGCCGGACCATCCGATTAGTATAAATCTGGCTCGGATCGTCCATCGTCTTTTGACGGACCATCGCGGATGGCGTGTCGATCAGCTCAAGGCGGAACTCGATATCGCCGGCCGAACGTATCGTAAATATCGAAAGATACTGCAGACTGAATTTTCGCCGCTCGAGGATTCGAACGGCGAATCCATGGTGCAGGAAGTCAAGGACGGGGAATCTACGTACTTGCGGCTCGTCGAGGTTTCGACCGAAGAGAGTCCCAGAGATCCGGGAGCATTTACTGCCCGGGTCGCTGCGATGCACTTCTCATGGAAGTTGCTGGGTTTTCTGGGCGAAACCGACATTGAGCAGGCCATTCGAGACATCATGCTCGATTTCGAAAAGGGCCTGCATCAGCGGCCGTTTACCCTCAGGCATGTACTGCGAAACGTCGATCGACTCTTTTACCAGCTTCCTGATGCGCCCAAAGATTACTCTGAAAAGGGCGATATCATCAGCAGTCTGCTGCAGGCGCTCGTCTATACCCGCCGCGTTAATGTCGAGTATTCATCGGCATCCTTCAAAGGCATGCGTCTCGACCTCGAGCCGCTGACTCTCGCCGTATATCGAAGTGCCCTCTATCTGATTGCACGCAGCGTACGTCACAAAGACATCCGAATCTATGCGGTTGATCGCATCGCCGACGTGCATCGTCTCGACGAGAAATTCGAGTACCCCAGGCCTTTTGAATACAACCCCGAAACGTACACCGAAGGCAGCTTTGGCATCTATCGCAGCGACGATGGCGAGGCCAAAGAATTCGAGTTGATCTTCGATGACGAACGCTGGCTGCAGCTCTACCTGACCGAGCGACAGTGGCATCCCACCCAGGAATTTGAGGAACTCGACGACGGACGGCTCAAAATGACATTCACCGTAAAGACGGATGTCGAGGTATGGCCGTGGATTCGCCGATTCGGCGAACAAGTCGAAGTACGGCGGCCCCGGTTCGTAGAAGAGGCCGCCGCAGATTGAAGGGATTTAATTCAGCGATTCGGTGACCGACCAGCCGACGACCTCACTCGATGCGAGGTCGGAATGATCGACGGCCCAGACCGCGTGCAGGTAAAGCTCGTCAAATTCGCCCGACTCGACCTGTCGCTCGATAAATGCTTCCGCCATCTCTCGGCTCTGGAAGACTGGACGCCATTCGGGCGTCGTCTGTAAGATCTGCGGCAACATGGCCTGAAGCTCGCCGTGCGGGCTCTGAATCTTTTCATTCGATTGCATAATGTCGTCTCACGTAAGGGGACTTCATTCCACTCTATATGTAAAAGTGAACACGAGCGAGGCCAGGTCCAGCCAGAATTTTGGATTTGTGCCATTCGTTCTCAACGGGTAACGATTCATATCGAAGCTCGGGTGCGGAGTTGGGACGTGACCAGCAAGAATCAAAAACGCAGGGCAGCTCGCGAGGCTGCGCATCGATTACGTAAGAAAAACCCGGACTGGGATCCGACGAAATTCAAGGCCAAAGACCCGATCGAAAAACTCAGAGAGCTCGAGTCCGAACAACGCTCGAAAGAGACCTACGAAGGATCAACGGGTTGTGAGGCGTGCGCGGGCGAACGCCAGAAGTCAGGCGATGAGACCGCTCTCTGCGAAAAGCACCTCGCCGAAGCGATGGGATTCTGATGAAGTTCTTTTTGAGCCCACATATTCGACGCCTCATCGACCTCGCTCTCGATGAAGACCAACTCGGTTTTGACGTGACCTCGAATGTCTTCTTCAGCGGCACCGCCACAGAAGCGCGATTGGTGACCAAAGAACCCATGACACTGGCAGGTCTACCGATGGTGCGTGCGGTATTCGACCGGGTCGATGCCGAGGTCGAATGGAAGTTCGAGAGCCGCGACGGGGACCATGTCGACTCGGGCCATGTCATCGCCAGGGCTCAGGGCGAAGCGGTCTCGCTCTTGCGAGGCGAGCGCACCGCACTTAACTTCTTGCAGCGCATGACGGGTATCGCCACCATGACGGCTCGCTACGTTGAGGCACTTGGTGACTCGTCGACCCGCATCGTCGATACCCGCAAGACCCTGCCGGGCTATCGCGAACTCGATAAATATGCCGTACGCATGGGCGGAGGTACCAATCATCGCTACGCGCTCGGCGGCGGTGCGATGGTCAAAGATAATCACATCGCCGCCGCGGGTGATGTCTCGAAAGCTGTATCGATGGTGCGCAACGAAGCCCCACACACACTCAAGATCGAGGTCGAAGTCGAACGTTTCGCCCAGATCAAACCGGCTCTCGATGCCGGGGCCGACGTGATCATGCTCGATAATATGTCAACAGATGACATGGTTGAGTGCATCGAGTTCATTCGCAACGAATCGGACCATGTCACGATCGAAGCCAGTGGCAATATCACGATCGAGCGACTTCCCGAGCTCTCGGATATCGGTCTCGATTTCATTTCTTCTGGCGCTTTGACGCACTCCGTGCGCGCCGCGGACATCTCAATGAGGGTAGATCTCTAGTCTTGCACTCCTGAGAACGTTTTGCTCACCGGCTTCATCCTTTCGGCATTGACCGCCATCTTCTGGACGGGACTCGACGTCTCGCGCAAGAAGCTCATCCAGAATGTCACGACCTGGGCTGCGGTAGCGGGTCTGACCGTCTTTCAATTGCCGGTGATCCTGGCGCTTCTGGGAGCCGGCGAGTTCCTCGCACTCGAAGGCGCCGTCGCCGATGTGTTTTTTGCCGGCATACCCACCGATCTCGCGTCGAGCTACTGGCTCTACGCCCTCGGCACGATCGTTCTCAACATCCTCGCCAATTATTTTTTCTTCCGCTCGGTGCATCTCTCGCCGCTGAGCCTGACGATTCCCTATCTTTCGTTTACGCCAGTATTCAGCGCGTTTACCGGGCTCATCTTTTTGAGCGAAATGCCAGATACCTGGGGCTGGGTGGGTATTGTCGTGGTGACGGTCGGTGCGTTCTTCTTGAATCCGGGCAATCCCGAAGAGGGTATCCTCGCGCCCCTTCGTGCTGTGAAGTCAGAGCTCGGAAGTCTCTACATGGTGGGCGTCGCCATGTTGTGGTCGCTGAGCCCGGTCATCGATAAACTGGCGACCAATGCCAGCAATCCGGTCTGGCATACGGGCATGATCGCGCTGGGGATGTCGGGCTCGATCGTCACGTATCGAATTGCGACCGACGAGCCTGGTGAATCCGTCTTTGGTGAATTTGCCGACCAGTGGAAGCTTTTCGCGCTCTGCGCCGTCCTGAATCTCGGCGCTATGATCCTGCAGCTCGCTGCCTACACGTACATCGAGGTTGCCTATGTCGAGACCGTCAAACGTGCGATCGGCGTGATTGGTGCGATGCTCGCAGGCTACTTCCTTTTTGGTGAGCGCGACATCGCCAGACGGGTCGCCGGTGGCATCGTGATGATCGCAGGGGTGGCACTCATCCTGCTCTGAGGTTGACCGTCTCAAAAATCCAAACCGCCACCCGTGGCGTCATTGCTCAGGTCGCGCAAATAAGAATGTCCTGAAGAGGGTACGTACAACTCCTCATTCGCCAAATGCACTGCAGAACCCTTCGTTTTCAACGGCACGGGCGGCGTTCAGAACTATCGTGTGATTGAACGCTCAGAGTGGTTCATTTTTTGGGGAATCAGAGATGCTTCATCGCAGGCTGGTTGCGAACATCCCAGAGTTGAATGGTCGTGTCGTCGATTCCCATGCCCACGATCTGACTATTCTTATCGAATGCGATCGACTTCAGATGGGCTACGTCCGCCGTGATTTCGAAGAACGAGCTGCCTTCCATCAGGCTTAGGATTCGTACATTGAAATCCTCGTCGAGCACCGCCGCGATGTAGCCATCGTCGCTGATTACGATCGAAATCGGATTGGACGGCAGTGGCTCGAGGGCCTTCGACCGGTCGGTACTGAGGTCGAAGAGTTCGAGCTTTCCACCCCAGAATCCGACAAAGAGCTTGTTCTCGGTCGGTGACATCGCAAGTGCGCTGATGGGAGCTCCGCCCGACAGCAATTTCTCGGTTTTTCCGTTTCGCAACTCGACCGCGATGACGTCGCCTCGCTCAGTCGCCATCAGCAGGCGATTTCCGCGCCGCGCGCTGGTCATGGCGTAGATGCGCTCTTTGAGTTTTGCGAGTCGATTCAGTCGGGGTTCTTCTTCGATCGTCCAGCGCAGCACCGTACCGTCGAGCTCCGAGGCGTACACACAGTTCGCACGGGTATCGATATAGAGCGATGTGATGAGGCCCTCGGCACCCTCGAAGGTCCGAAAGAAGCCGTCATTCTTGAGCGAAATCAGATGCAGACGATTCTTGCGGTCGGCAACCGCGACCAGGTCTCCCTTGTCGTTGAGGATGCTCGCGGTGAAGACTCCTGCTTCGGCTGCCACCGCATCTGGCAGGTTATATTCAGCCACGGGCCGAACGAGTTGCGTCACACCCGATGAGCTCGACTCGCCCAGCGATGGAGCCGGAAAATCTGCCGTCTCGATGCGGCGATTCAATTTGAAATCTTTCTTTTCGGTCTCAGCCGCGATCTTTGCGACTGGAGGTTGCGGATTCGTGGCCTCGTGAAGTGCCTGCACATCCCGAAGCAAAAAATCGATCTCGCCAATGACGACGTTGAGGTCCGAGGGTCGATCGTCGGGATCCTTGGCGAGCATTCGCTGAAAGAGGTCGTCGAGCTCCACCGGAATCTTCGACCCACCGAGCACCTCGCTCGCCAGTGGTGGCGCATCATTGACGTGTGCATCCATCACCTTGAGGCTTTCGGTGCCTGGAAATGGCGGTTGCCCGGTGACGCAGTGGAAAAAGACACAGCCCAGCGAGTAGATATCACTGCGGTGGTCTATTCTAGGATCACCCATGCACTGCTCGGGTGAAGCATAGAGCGGTGTGCCTCGAAACCCCTGGGTGCTCGTGACGCTATCCATCATGTGCACGATCCCGAAGTCGAGAATTCGTGCAAAAAAGCCGGCGGCCGGAAGCCGCTCGATCATGATGTTGTCGGGCTTGAGATCACGGTGGATGAATTTCTGCGTATGGGCTTCGTAGAGACCGTTTGCGACCTGGCGCGTGATATCGAGAGCGCGCTCGAGCTTGACCCGGCCGACACGGTCGAGAAGCTCCTGTAGAGTACGCCCGTCGACGAAATCCATGAGCAGAACAAAGATATTATCCTGCAGCTGCATGGCCTCGTAGACATTGACGACGTGAGGATTGCGCAGGCGGCTCATGGCCTCGACTTCGAGGTTGAAACGTCGGAGCAATTCCTGTTCGAATTCGGGCTTTCCGTAGCGTCGAGTGTCGACGATTTTCGCCGCAAAGAAGCGCGCGATCTGAAGTGCCTTGGCGCGATATACGTAGCCGGTCGCCCCATCTCCCAGAAATTGATTCAGGATGTAGCGGCCGTCGAGAATTTTGCCCAGATATGGATAGGGCGACACATCGATCTCGGGCCAGCCCGACTGTGGACGGGGGCTCGAGCACTCGGGGCACTTCTCGTAGTCCTCTTCATCCGGAAGACAACTGGTGCAGACCGCGCAATAGCACGAGTGCTTTTCAGAGGCAGAAAGTAAGGAGCCAGTCTTCAATTTGGTCCTTGACCGAGCGCGGCGGCTAGGGGCGGTTGATAATCCGTTCGCTTTCGCCTGGTTCGACGTCGACATAGTAGGTTTTGTCGAGACCGAACTCGGGATTCTTGAGGCTGATCTTATGCTTCCCCGACTTGATCTTGAAATTCATCAGCGGGGTGTAGCGACCGGTATCCTGCCCGTTGATGTAGACCCGTGCCGCCGGTTTCGAGGCAACGCTGATCAGACCCGTTCCCGAAGGCTTGGCCTTGGGCCGGGGTTTGGGCTTGGGATCAGGCTTCGGATCGCGAGGCTTTGGATCCTTGGGCCGAATGTCGGGTTTCGGATCCGGCGGCCGCGGCCGAGTCGAAGCGACCGAAGTTGCTTTTTCCTCTCGCTTCAAATTCGCCGAGAGGGTGGGTTCGGGATCGTACTCGGGCTCGAAGGTCTCCTCCCATGTTTCGTACTTTCGGCGCTCGAGCACGACACGATAGGTCTTCGAAGCATCCAGGTCTTTGATCGTATCCGGGGTGCGACCGCTGCCGATCTTTTCGTCGCTATCCTTCGCGTACACCGTATACTCGGCACGGTCCGGAACGCTCGTGAGCTTGAGTGCAACGACGTTGGGCTTCATTCGCACATCCAATGAAGTGGGGGCGTCATCTACCTGAATGTCGCGCGTTTCTTCGAAATACCC
>CAYFTY010000027.1:0-13411 GCA_964346045.1 uncultured Bradymonadales bacterium
GAATAACGACAACAACATGCTGATGCCGGATGCGGGAAATGATACCAATCCCGATATGCCGGACACGGACGAGCTCGCGCTGAATGCGGTCAATCCCAAGACGGGAAGTCTCAGCGGGGGCACGACGATCAATATCGCCGGCACCGGATTTCAGAGTGGTATGACCGTGACGGTCGGTGGAAATGCAGCCGCCGATGTGGTCGTGATTACGCCCACCAGTGCCACGGCGGTGACGCCTGCCGGAATGGTAGGTGCTGTCACCGTGACCGTCGAGAATCCCGATGGCGAATCGGATTCGTTGCTCAATGCCTTTACCTACGTTGATTCGGATGACCCCAGCATCGGCTTCTGCCAGCTGCAGATGCAGGACCAACCCATCCAGGCCACTGCAGGCGAGGCGAGCCCGCTGATCTATGCGATCGTCTTTGCCGAAGGGCTTACTCAGGGCGAAGGCGAGGGGGAGTTCATCGAGGGGCAACTCGGCTGGGGCAGCGGTGCTGACGTCTCGGGCTACACGTTCAGTGACATGACGTACAACACCGACAAAGACGGACTGGCAGGCGGCGATCTTGCCAATGACGAGTACCAGGGATCGTTGACGATTCCAGCCGACGGTGAACAGCGATACGTCGCGCGATTCCGCACCGAGCAGCGTGCCGACGACTGGGTCTACTGCGATCTGGACGGCAGTGACAATGACATCCAGGACGAGCAGCTCGGTACGATTTCGGTGACCGCGCCGATGCAGCCCGAGGTTACATTCTGCGAGCTCGAAGCGCAGTCACCGGTCGACGTCGAAACCGGCACGGCAACGCCTCGTCTCTTTGCGCAAGTGTACGCCGAGGGCGTGACGACCGGTGCGGGTCAGGGCTCGAATATCAACGTCGAGCTCGGCTTTGGATCGACGACCGACATGCTCGACGACTTTGCCTTTACGGCGATGACCTACGACTCGGATGTCGATGGCATCAATGCAGGAGACCTCGCAAATGATCGCTACGGTGGAACGCTCACTGTCACTACGGCAGGAGAATATCGCTACATCGCTAGAGCGCGCGTGGGGGATTCAGGCATGTGGACGTTCTGCGACCTCGATGGCTCGAACGCGATGCCGAGTGAACCCGGCGTGCTCAACGTCAACGATCCTCCCGAGCCCGAGATCGGATTCTGTCAGACCACGACCGCGATGGCTTCGGCCACCACCGGCATGGCTTCTGGCGATATCACGGCTCAGGTCTTCGTTGCGGGTGTAACCGCGGGCAGCGGGCAGGGGAACGGCATCACAGCTGAGCTCCGATACGGTGCGGCCGGTACCGACCCGACGACGTGGACTGATTCGGTGACGCCTTCGTACGCCAGTGATGTCGACGGGCTCAATCCAGGTGACCTCGCCAATGACGAGTATTCGACGACCCTGACCATCGGCACGATGGGAGACTACGACTATGCCTATCGTTTCAGCCTGGACGGCGGCACCAATTGGACCTGGTGTGATACCGACGGTTCGGGCGCAAGCGATGCTTTCGAGCCAGCGAAAGTCGCAACGATCGAGGTGCGGGACGTGATGGTGAACCGTCCCGATGCGTGCAATCTGCAATTCCCCGAGTTGGTACCTTCGCTGCTGGTCGGCGATTCGCTCGCTGTCTTCGGGCGCGTCACCGAGGGAACGCTCACCGGCAACGCGATGGCCGACGCGAGCATTGTTGGTGAACTGGTCGTGGGCCCCACAAGTGCCGATCCGCTGACTCAGCCCGGCATGTTTACGACCGTTGCGGCGACGGTGAAGACGATGAATCTCATCAACATTGGTGCGAACGAAGACGAATACGAGGCATCGTGGACCCCGAGTTCGGCAGGGACCTACCAGTTTCTCTATCGGTTCAGCGCCGACGGGGGCACGAACTTCAGCTACTGTGACCTCAACGGCAATGACTCGAGTTCGGCCTTCGACCGCCAGAACGTCGGGGTCGTCAAGGTATTCGCGGCCGGCAATACGCCCGATCTGATCGACTACTGCCACGTTTTTCAGGGGTCGACTACGGCCTCAGGCGGAGTATCCCCTCCGATTACGGTCGAAACCTACGAGATGGGAGTTACGGATTCGAGTCCGACTGGGGCCGAAATCGAGGCTGAGATTGGATATGGTGATGTCGGCGCAAATCCGGCTCTTTCTGGAGCATTCACCTGGAATCCGATGGCCTACAAAGGGCAGGGAGCCAACATGAGTAATTCGGAATACGAGGGTAAAATTTATCCGGATATGAGGGCGCCTGCTGCCGGAACGTACGATGTCGTCGTGCGGGTGCGACTGTCGGGCACGACCGAGTGGCAGTACTGCGATAATAACAACAGCACCATGGACTTCTTCACCGCGCAGACCTCAACCCATACAGTGCCATAGTTGATGAGCCCGGAAGGGCCGCACATTCTCACGATCTACGTGGAGAAAGATGAGCAAAGACGAACGCTTGATGCCCCTCGAATCGCCCGACGACCTCTCGACGGGCGAATCCAAGAGCGTCGCGGGAGGGATTCCCGCGATCACCTCGACGATGAAGCATGCCGTCTCGAAGATGGGCGTCATTCGAGGCACGAAGACTCTGCTCAAACTCAACCAGGTCGCTGGTTTTGATTGTCCGGGCTGCGCCTGGCCGGATCCCGAACATCGTACGGTCGCTGAATTCTGCGAGAACGGTGCAAAGGCCGTCGCCGACGAAGCGACCCGAAATCGTGCACATCCTGCGTTCTGGGCTCGTTACTCCATCGCCGAGTTGCTCGAAAAGTCGGATTACTGGCTGAATAAGCAGGGGCGCATCACGCACCCGATGATCGTGAAGCCGGGAAGCGACCGCTACGAGCCGATCGAGTGGGACGAGGCCTTCGCTCTCATTGCCGAGACGCTCGGTGGTCTCGACTCACCCGACGAGGCCGTGTTCTATACCTCGGGCCGCACCAGCAACGAAGCGGCGTTTCTCTACCAACTCATGGTGCGCGAGTACGGCACGAACAATCTGCCCGACTGCTCGAATATGTGCCACGAATCCAGTGGTGTCGGTCTCGGTGAGACGATCGGGATCGGAAAGGGAACCGTGCTCCTCGAGGATTTCGATATCGCCGACGCGATCTTCGTGATCGGGCAGAATCCGGGCACAAACCACCCCAGGATGCTCACCGCGCTACAAAGCGCCAGGCGTAACGGGGCAAAAATCGTAAGCATCAATCCGCTGCGCGAGACCGGGCTCACCGCCTTCAAGCATCCGCAGGAAGTCACCAAATTGCTGACGAAAGGCACGCCCATCGCAGACCTCTTTTTGCAGGTGCGCATCAACGGAGATGTCGCGCTTCTCAAGGGCATCATGAAGGCGATGCTCGAGCGTGAGCGTGGCGAGGGCGGGATCTTCGACAGGGATTTCATCGACGAGCAGACTCAAGGTTTCGAAGCCTTCGAAGCCGATCTCGATGCAGCCGACTGGGACGACCTCGTCGAGGCTTCGGGCATCGAGAGATCGCAGATGGAGCAAGCCGCGGATATCGCCTGCGAGGCTGAGAAACTCATTGCGTGCTGGGCGATGGGACTCACCCAGCACAAAAACGGTGTCGCCAACATTCAGGAGGTCGTAAACTTCCTTTTATTGCGCGGCCAGATCGGTCGACCCGGCGCCGGCGCATGCCCGGTGCGAGGCCACAGTAACGTGCAGGGAGACCGCACGGTGGGCATCGTCGAAAGTCCGTCGGATGCGTTCCTCGACCGGCTCGCCGACTATTTTGGCATCGAGCCCGCACGCGAGCATGGGTATGACACCGTACACGCGCTCAAGGCGCTCTACGACAAGCGCGCCCGGGTCTTTTTCGGCATGGGTGGTAACTTCCTCTCGGCCACCCCGGACACCGAATACACGGCTGAAGCGATGCGTCGCTGCAAGCTCACCGTCCAGGTTTCGACCAAGCCCAATCGGGCGCATCTCGTGCACGGTGAGACCGCGTTGATCTTGCCATGCCTGGGACGCACGGAGATCGACATCCAGGAATCGGGACCGCAGTTCGTGACCGTCGAGAATTCGATGGGGATCGTACATAGCTCGCGTGGCGGCAACAAACCGGCATCCGAACACCTGCTGAGTGAGCCCGCGATCGTCTGCAGACTCGCCAGGGCCATCACACCCGAGAGCCCCATCGACTGGGAAGCGATGATGGTCAATTACGACCGGGTGCGCGACGCCATCGATGCCTGCATACCGGGTTTTGAAAACTACAACGAGCGGGTGCGTACCCCCAATGGGTTTGCGCTTCCCAATGGACCTCGCGAAGGCAAATTTCCGACCGATACGGGGCGCGCGAAGTTCACCGTGCATCCGGTGCCCGAGCACGAACTCGCCTCAGGCGAGTATTTGATGATGACCATCCGCAGCCATGATCAATACAACACGACCATCTACGGTCTCGACGATCGGTATCGAGGCATTTACGGCGGACGCCGCGTCGTCATGATGAACGAGCGAGACATGGTTGACGCCGGGCTCGAGAAAGGAGACGTCGTCGATCTCGTGAGTCGCTACGAAGGAGTCGAGCGACGTGCCGAAGCGTTCGTCGTGGTGCCCTACGATATCCCTCGACGCTCAGTCGGCACTTATTTTCCCGAGGCCAACGCCGTCGTTCCGGTCGACCAATTCGCCGAACGCAGCCACACGCCGATTTCGAAATCGGTCGTGATTACTCTCGACGCGCATTGACCACAGACGACGCGAGTTTCTGACCGAACACCTCTCTCAGCGTCTGGGTCACGATCGTCATGCGTTCGTAATCGAGTGTATTGGGCGTGTCCGTGTCCCTGTGGTGGTGCGGATTACGAAAAAAGGCCGTGTTCGTGTGCCAGGAGATCTCGAGCGCGTTCGACTTGCCGCGGCATCGCCGAGGTGCCAACCTCTCTGCGTATTCGACGGAGAGCGCTTGGACCACGACAATCCAGATTCCGGCAGGCGATGGGGCTATGTGGTTGCCGGCCTGCTCTTACTCGTTTTTGCGGGTTTGCAGTACAATGATCCAGATCCGTTGCAATGGGTCGCGATCTACGGCGCTACCGGGGTCGCCTTGATGGCTGCAGGTTGGGGTAAGCAACCGCCGCACGTCGTGGCGCGCGTCGTGGGCCTCGCTGCGATCTGCTACGCAGTCTGGCTCGCTCCGGGCTTCGATGTGAACTGGCTCGAGAGCGAAGATGCCTATGAATTCGGAGGGCTGATCCTGGTCGGCATCGCCTGGTATTCCTTCATCGGTCGAGATCGCGAATGAGGCTTGCCTACGCGCTTTTACTGGTCGTTCTGGCGGCCTCGTGGGGTTGTGAGCGTGAGTCGAGGGCGTCTGAGCCGGTCGAGAAGACGGCGAGTGGCCGAACGATCGAGGTGCCGCCAGCGCTGGCGAAGCCCGAGCCAGAGCCCGAGTTTCAGCAAAGCTATTCGCTCGTCGACAATCGGCACCTCGCCCATCGATTCGATTCGCACGGTCTCGTGATGGATCTCGGCGAAGCCGGTGGTCTCAAATACATGCAGGGACGCTGGAACTCGACGTGGTATCGGGGTCGAGATGGCGAGGGGTTTCGTTACGGCCAGCCGCGGGGCGTCAGCGGAACACTCAGGTTCCCGCTCTGGGTTCCGTCAGCCAGCGCCGAGACCCAGGGCTGGAAGCTTGGCATTCGACTGAAACCCGAGGGGAATCAACGTTGCGATCTCTTCATCGCGAGCGCCGACGGTGAGGAGCGGAAATTCGCCAGCCTCCATGAGATCAAAGAGGGTTGGAATGAGTACGTCGTCGATTTGCCTGATGGCCTCGAGGTTGGACAGGAGCATTCGCTGAGGCTGCATTTTTCACGCAGTCGCGGTGTCGATGGCCGGCGGGTTGCTGCATCCATCGACTGGATCCGGATCGGTCCTGGCGCGCCGGGATCCGAGGTACAAAGACTCTCGAAACTCATATCAGGAGATACGATCGCCCTGCCCGCGGGGCATGCGCTGACCTGGTACACCCAGCCGGCATCAGGTGCTTCGTTTTCGGCCACGGTCGAGGGCGAAGTCATGCTGATGCGGGACGGTGAAAAAGAGGCGTTGAGTTCGAAGCGTATCGCGCTCGACCCAAAGCCGACGAGGCTCACCCTGGCGGCCCAGAACGATTCGACCATCGAGAATCCGCGTTTCGTCACCGCTGCGACGCCCGAGACTCGAGAGCCCGAGAAACGTCCGAAGTACGTACTCGTGTGGGTGATCGATACTCTCAGAGCCGATCATCTCAAGGTCTACAATTCCGAGACTGACGTCGAGACTCCCAACCTCGACGCCTGGGCCGAGCAGGCGGCTGTCTTCGAGAGCGCTACGTGTCAGGGCAATAGTTCGCTTCCGACCGCGGCGGCCATTTTTTCGGCCTCGTATGCGCCCAATCACGGTTTGAACCACGATAAAGCGCGTCTGCCGAGTGATGTCGTACTTCTCGGCGAAGCATTCAAGAACGCATCATGGAAGACGGGTCTCTATTCTTCGAATGGATATGTCTCGAACACCTGGGGGTTTGCGCGTGGCTTCGATGCCGAGGTGAACCCCATCCGCGAAAAGCGTCCGTCAGATACCGAGTATTTGTGGCCCGAAGCCCGAGACTGGCTGGCGAAACAGGTTGCTGAATCACCCGAAACCCCGGCGCTGCTCTACGTAAACACCATCGATCCGCATGTCCCGTACGATCCTCCGGGCGAGATCCTGGCGAAGTATCATCAGGGCCCGCGAGTCGGTCGTGTCCGGCCGCGTGCGACCGGCGAGCTGCTGCACGAGATGGCCAAGGGGGCGCCCAAACTCAATCGCGAAGAATCGCGTTATATGCATGCGCTCTACAAGGGCGAAATCACGTACAACGACGTCTGGTTTGGCAAAATGCTTGCTGATCTCGAGGCCCTTGGCATTCGCGACCAGACGATGATTGTCGTCACCTCCGATCATGGAGAGGAATTTGGTGAGTATGGACGCTGGGGACACGGCGTAAGTGTGAATCAGGAACTCGTCGACATACCGCTCATCGTCGGCTTCGAGCCATGGACCCGCGACGGTGTGCGAATCACCGACGACGTCGAAATCGTCGATATGATGCCGACCCTTCTCGATGCGGTCGGTATCGAGATCCCGGATTCGGTGCAGGGTGTGAGTCTCGTTCCCCTGATGCTCGATGTGCGACCGCGCCACCCGCGGCCCGCGTTCGCCTACCATAACGACTTTTTACGCAGTGCGCGCGTCGGCACCTGGAAGTATCAGCTCTTCAACGGCGACCAGGATCCTCTCTTCAAACTCGATGGGCCGCAAGGTGGCTGGGACCGTGGTGATCAGAGCGACGAGCAACCGGTCGTGCGTCGCATGATGCGCGATCTCATGGCCTTTCAGCTCGCTCTCGAAGAAGACCTGAACAAATCCAGAGACGGGTTTCCCAATCATCACTCGGAAACACTGGCTCGACGACTCGACCAAAAGCACTGGTAGCAAGATGAGTAAGAGAGAACGATCGCACTGGGCATGGGGATGGGCCGATACACTCGCCGATCGAGCCGGACGCAAAAATCTGGGGCAGATGGTGCAGGGCATGCTCGGCTTCGAGCCCTGTGAGGTGATGGATCCCGTGGCCGAAGACGAGGTCGAGCTGACTCGGGCTCACGACCTCGACATACCGAATTCGCTGGCAGACCTTTTCAAGAAGAGCGACCGTGAGCGTTTGCGGCACACCTACGGGGCCGCGTATCCCGAGTCGATCAAAGCATTCTACGGGCGTTTCGAAGGCCCGCCTGACGCAGTGGTATTTCCAGAGAGTCACGACGACGTGCGCGCCGTGCTCGACTGGGCGACTGAGGAAGACGTCGCGGTGATTCCCTATGGCGGCGGGACAAGCGTCGTGGGTGGCGTCAACTCGGACCTCGGCGATCGAAAGGTGGTGAGTCTGGATCTCGCGCGCCTCGATCAGGTGCTCGAGGTCGACGAGATGTCGCGGGCAGCACGCATAGAGGCAGGGATTTTTGGCCCGGCTCTCGAGGATGCTCTGCGCCCGCAAGGCCTGACCTTGAGGCACTTTCCACAATCTTTCGAGTTTTCGACGCTCGGAGGGTGGATCGCAACGCGCTCGGGGGGCCATTACGCCACGGTGCACACCCATATCGACGAGTTCGTCGAGTCGCTCAAGGTCGTGACACCCCGGGGAGATTTTGAGTCACGGCGCTTGCCTGCGTCTGGCGCCGGGCCCGATCCCAATCGCTGGATGATCGGCTCGGAAGGCACGCTCGGCATCATCACCGAAGCGTGGATGCGACTTCAGCGCCGCCCGCGCTTCAAGGCCAGGGCAAGTGTCCGCTTTGATGAGTACGGCGACGCAGTATCGGCGACCCGAGCGATTGCGCAGTCACGGCTCAGGCCGGCGAACTGCAGGCTTCTCGACAAGCGTGAAGCGATGCTGAATCAGGTTGTCTTCGACGGCTCGCACGTTCTCTTATTGGGGTTCGAATCGAGCGAGTATGAGCTCGTTCCGCTGATCGAAGCAGCGCTCGAGATCGCGGCCGACCACAGAGGGCGATGTCTCGATGGCGCCGTCTATACCGACGAGGAAGCCACGAGCGACGCGTCTGGCAAGTGGAAGGATTCGTTTCTCGAAGGTCCCTACATGCAGTCGAATCTCATGACGGTGGGGATTCTGGCCGATACCTTCGAGACGGCGTGCACATGGAATCGATTTCACGCATTTCACGCGGGAATCGTCGAAAAGATGCGCGATGCGATGCAGCGGGTCACCGGATCACGAGGGTTCATCAGCTGCCGATTTACGCATGTCTATCCCGATGGACCGGCGCCTTATTATACGTACGTGGCCCCCATCAAACCTGGCTCGGAGCTTTCGCAATGGGCCGAACTCAAGGCCGCCGCGAGCGAAGCCGTCGTCGACCTCGGCGGCACCATTACGCATCATCACTCGGTCGGACGCATCCATCGAGGTGGGTATGACCGCGAGCGACCTGAGCTCTTCGCCGACATGTTTCGCGCGACCAAAAAGACGGTCGACCCCGCAGGTATTCTCAACCCTGGCGTGTTGATCGATCCATGAGCAAACGAAAGTCACTGGCAGGCCATTTCTGGACCATCGCACCCACGCTCACCGGCGCCATCGTGCCGCCGCAGCCGCCAGAGGGTGAAAGCTTCGAGGTCGCGATGCAGGACCGACACGTGGGCCGCGTGCATGCGACGGGTCGGATCCGTCACCGCGACACCGATACCCTCGTCGTGCTCATGCACGGACTCGGTGGTGATGCCGATTCGATCTATATCCGTGATGGTGCTCTCGCGGTCGAAGAAGCCGGTCACGCCTGCCTTCGATTCGAGCTACGGGGGGCGACCGGAGACGGTAGCGATATCTACAATGGTGGGCTCTCCGAAGATCTGCATGCGGCGCTCGCGGCGCCAGCCCTTCAGCGTTACGACCACGTCTTCGTGATCGGATTTTCACTTGGCGGGCACATTGCTCTCAAAGCGGCGACCGAGCGGCTCGATGACCGTGTCGCGGGAGTCGTCGCGGTCTGCTCACCGCTCGACCTCGGGCTTGCCAGTCAGGCCATCGACGCCCCGCATCGCTACATCTATCGCGAGTATATTCTTCGTAAGCTGCGAGAGATGTATCTCGAGGTCGTCCGGGCGGGGCGTCATATCACTCCGTGGGAGCGAGTGAAGATGGTGCAGAGCCTGCGTGAGTATGATGCCCTGACTGTGGTCCCACGATTTGGCTTCGACGATGTCGAGGATTATTACCGTACGCAGAGTGTCGCAGGCCGCATGGACCACTTATCGGCGCCGGCTCTCTACCTGCCCAGCCTGCATGATCCGATGATCCCCGCCGATGTGGTCGAGAAAGCGGCGAGAGCTTCGCACGATATGCTCGAGGTGCGTTGGATCGATGGTGGTGGCCACGTGTATTTCCCGCCGCGCCTCGACCTGGGGCTGGGGCCCCAAAAGGGCATTGTGGGTCAGGCCTTGGGCTGGCTCGAGAAGCTATGAATAAAAAGGCCGAGACCCATCGGTCTCGGCCTTGCTTGATCGGCTCACCCGTAGGTGTATTAGCTCGCGTACTTCACCGAGCAGCCATACGGCTTGGTGACCTGCTTTTCGACGGCCTTTCCTTCGAGCAGATTCGTGACGGCCTGCTCGACATAGTTTTCGACCTCTTCTTTCTTGCCACGTGGATTATCGTCGATGGCACCCGAGTACTGCAGGGTGCCCTCTGCGTCGACGACGAACATATGGGGCGTGGTCTTCGCGTCGTACTTCTTGCCGACATCACCTGCGGGGTCTTGCAGGACGACATGGTCAAATCCTGCCTCTTTCTTCCATTCGGCCGATTCTTCGGCCTTCACGGACTTCGTCGAATCGACGGCCAGCCAGACAACCTTGTCTTTGCCTCCAACCTTATCCCATGTCTTCTGCATGGTCTCGGCTTCGTAGTGGCGCTCGACATAAGGGCAGCCCGGGTTGGTCCACTCGAGCACGACGACTTTCCCTTTGAAATCGCTGAGCTTGTGCGTGTTGCCAGCTTCATCTTTGAGTTCGAAGTCTGGAGCTGGCTTGCCGATGGTGGCGACCGTCTCGGCCTCTTCGGCTTTCTCGGCCTCGGCCTCGGCCTTCTCGGCCTTCTCCGCAGCCCTGGCAGCGCCTTCCTCGCCTTCAGCCTTCGTTGCCTCTTGGGTCGCCGGTGCTTCGGCGGCCGGTTCAGTCTGTGCTTCTTTCTCGCAGCCTGCGAGCGCTACGCCCGCGGCCAACAATGCAATCGTCATGAGTTTCTTCATATGGACTCTCTTCTGTGTATGAACGTCTCCCAATTGCCGATCTTGTAAACGTTTAGCGGACTTTTGCCAAATCAAGTGCATCTAGAACGATCTTCTGGGTCAGCAATTCCGGCAAGACCTGCACGTCCTTTTCAGGGGCGTAGACGAGGTAGAGCGGCACGCCGGCTTTGCCGTAGCGAGCGAGAACAGATCGAATGGCATCATCGCGCCGTGTCCAATCCGCCTTCATGGCCACCACGTCTTCGGATGCGAGCCTCGCTACGACCTCAGGCGCGGCGAGGGGGCCGTTTTCGTTGACCTTGCAGGTGATGCACCAATCGGCCGTAAAGTCGACGAAAACCACCTTCCCGTTGGCTCGAGCCTCGGCCACGCCGTCCTCGGACCACGGCTGCCAGAAGTCGGTCGACTCGACCTTCTCTACGCTCGTTTCAGCGTCGGGTTCTTCGAATTGCAACCAGTAAGCGGCGTTGGCGGTGACGAACCCAACCGCAAAGAGTGCGCCCAGCCAGCGATTTCGCCGACTCGAAAACTGTACTTTGCCCCACACCCAGACGGCGAGCGCCACCGAGGTCACGAACGCCAGCAATTGTGCTGCCGCGTCATTTCCGATCAACTGACCGAGAATCCAGACCAGCCAGACCACGGTGCCCAGAAGCGCAAACCCCAGAAGTTGCTTGAAGGTCACCATCCATGGGCCTGGCCTTGGTAGCTTTTTTGACCAGGCCGGGATGGAGGTCAACAAAACGAAAGGAAGCGCGAGTCCGACCCCGAGAGCGGTGAAGACACTCAGAATGGTCAAATTCGATGACGCGAACGCAAATCCGATAGCAACGCCCAGGAGTGGAGCGCTGCAAGGAGTTGCCAGGATCACGGCGAGGATGCCTTCGGCAAAGCTTCGGCCGAGCCCGTCACGTCGAGTTCCGATTTTGTTGGCGGCACTGGCTCCCGCGGTGATTTCGAAAACGCCGAAGAGGTTCAGAGCAAATGCGACGAGAATGGCAGCGAGTGCTGCGATGAAGAGAGGCTCTTGAAATTGAAAGCCCCAGCCGACCTGCTGCCCTGCTGCCTTCAGAGCGATGACGATCCCGGCCAGCGCCAACATCGAGAGAACGATACCGCTCGTGTAGGCCGCCGAGTGGGCGTGAACGCTCGATCGCTCTTCATGAGCGAGCTTCACGAATGAGAAGACTTTGATGGCCAGTACCGGGAAGACGCAGGGCATCAGGTTGAGGATCATCCCCCCGATGAGCGCGAGCAAGAGCACCTCCCAGAGCGGAACCTCGGGCACGTTCGGGGTCTCGGGCGCAGGGGCCGGCTCGGACCGAGCGGACTGAATTTCGGCACGCTCTTCATTGACGCACGCAAAGGGGGCTTCGAGCCAGAATGGCCGTGGCTCAGCACCGTCGATCTGTAGGTAGACGACGCCGCGCGCCGCACAATCTTCGAGCCTGTCGGGGCTTGCCTGCCCTCGCATCGTAATCAGCGCCGTCGAGCCCTGGCTTTTGGTCGACCGGGTTCGCCAGGCGACGGACTGCCGGGCGTCTGGGATGAAACCATATCGTGGAACTTGGGTGGCCACCTCGAGCGTATCGCATGCCTCATGTTCGCACGTCACCGCCCATCGACCGTCGACCTCGTCGTTCAGGTGAACTTCGACCCGGTCGGTCGAAAATTCGGCACGCAGATTTTCGGAGTCGAGAGGGAGAGGCTCCCGGGTCGCGTAGGCATCAAAGAGCTCGGACTCTGCACTGCGCTCACGGGGGCCCACGCGAAGTGTACGCGAGAGTTCGACGCGCCCGGGAATACAGTCGACTTTGCAGGCCAGAAAATCAGCGGTGAGCGCAACATCGAGCGTGGGATGAATATAGGTGTCGCTGAGTTCGACATCGTAGAAGAGAAGCGTGCGCTTGGCGTACCCAAAGGTCGCAACCTCGCCAGATGGGTCGAGGTAGACCTCAGGGGCGGGCCAGTGAAGCTCCGAGAAGGTGAGCGATTCTTCGTCGGGGTGCTCGATATCGGTCGATAAACCCGATTCGCCCGAATTGCGCCAGTAGATATGCCAGTCCGGATCGATATCGAAAAGGACCCCCAGCCTGAACGTGTCGCCGACTCGTACCGTGTCTGCGTCAGCAACAAGGCGGGCTTCGACACGCGGGTCATCTTCATCGACTGCCCCCACACCAAAAGCAGATTCCGGCACGCTCGGTGGCGGCGCGGGTTCAGCAAAGGCCGGCCCCGTCGCGCAAAGCAATAAGAGGCAGGCCAGGAAGCTATCTCGGGTGACACTTTTCAACATTTTCATCGTTCTGCTAGGATGCCGCTCGAAAACATAACGTTTCACATCGTCGTGTTGAAGCCGAGGAGAAAGCCGTGAAGAAAGTGCTCATGCAGTCGGTACTGGTCGCCGCAGTCAGTCTTTTTGCACTTGGATGCGCGCCTGAACCCGAGAAAGTTTGTGATTCCCTCAAAGATATCTACAAAGGCTCTCCGGATACGCCAGAGTGGTTGAAGACCGATGAGTCGTGTATCGAGGCGATGGAAAAACGCAAGAAGCGCAAGGGCGTCAATAGCTAC
>CAYFTY010000028.1:0-13342 GCA_964346045.1 uncultured Bradymonadales bacterium
GCGAAGCGACGGCACGTCTGATTGAACTATGGCGAGGTCGCGCCCCCGAAGAGATGTCAGGTCTTCAGATTTCTGAAGACGACGACATCGATGCAGTGGTCGTCGGAGGGATCGAGGCGCTTGCCGCTGAGGGTTACGATGCAGAGGCCCGTGCGGTGCTCGACCGCGTTCCCGAGCGCATGGCAGGGAACGAAGAATTGCGGGATCTGCGCCTTCGCCTTGCCAACGTGTCGCAATCTATGGACATCGACAAAGAGGTCGAACTAGCGCTGATGAAACTCGGTGACAGCGTCGCCGACTCGTCGCAAAAACTGCGGGTCGCCGAATTGTTGATGACCGGAGAGCACTTCGACCTCGCCACAAAGATCGCGAGTGAACATCTCACATCGGGAGATTTCACAGTGGCGCGAACAGCGCTGAGAATTCTGCTCGCGACGGGTGAAGCGCAGGGAGACCGCAGCGAATTCGAGGGTTGGGTAGGCCAATTTGTGCAATCCCATCCCGACAAAGTCTGGTCGCGTTCAGTTGCGACGTCATTGTTGCTCGACCTCGGAGCCGACGAGTTGGCCACAGCACTGGTGCGACGGAACTTTGAGTCGGCCCCGAGTGAATCCCATGTGACGAGAGCGCTCGATGTCGCTCAGCTCACGGGCGATCAAAAGCTCTTCGAGACAGCGCTCGAGATGTACTGGAGGGTTCGACGCAGCCCTTCGAGCGAGATTCCTGGTCGGGTCGCCCGGATGGTTCTGACGGCCGACATCGATGCGGTCGAAGATTCGATGCAGCGTTATCGCGACGCCTACCCCGAGGTGTGGACCGTACGTAAGGCGAGTATCGAATTCTGGTATCGCGTGGGCGAACCCGAGCGAGCGCGGGACGAAATTCTCGATTATCTGGAGGGCTCGGCCTATGACCCGCAGGCCATCGATGTGGTCTTCCGTGTGCTTCGACGTTTCGAGCTCTGGGGAGACATCGCGGTCTTTGTCGGCTCGCGAGTCACAGAAGAGAAACTCACTCCGTTCTCGCGACGCATGCTGGGCATCGCCCACTTGGAAATCGGTTTGCGAGACAAGGCGCTCTCACTTCTGGATCGTTACGTCGAAGTCTCTGTCGACGCCCCGGATGCTGCATCCGACCTGACCTGGGATCTCCTCGAACTCGGTCATGACGAAGCGGCGCTTCGTTACGGAGAACTGGCAGTCCAAAAGCGTCCCGGACGCGAGAAACCCTATCTCTACCGCGGTATGGCACGTCTTGCGAACGGTGATCTCACAGGCGCTCGCGAAGACCTCGACGCAAGCCTCGAAGACGGGCTCGGTCGGGCGCTCGCGCTTCATCGAATCGGAATCGTCGCACTGCGTGAGCGACAGGATGCACTTGCATTCGAATATCTCTCGAAACTCGCCCGGGCGCCCGCGACGACGCGCCCCCTCGATCATTTTCGCTGGGCTCTCGAGGCGTTTCGTGTGGCGGATCGCAATGATGCCGGTGTCGAATTTGTCGAGGCCTATTTTCCGCAGATTGCGGCAGGGCAGGGTACCACGACTGCAGACACAATCCCGCTCATGGCCACAGCCTATGAGGATGCTGGAAAGGTCGAACACAGCGTCTCGCTCTACGAGCGGGGTATTCACCACGAGCTGATTTCGCGTCCTTTCGACAATGGGTTGAGCACGTATCGAAATAATCTCGCCTATGTCTTTTCGACGTCGAATCAGCGCATCGATGAAGGCCTCGATATGGTGCGCCTTGCCGTGGCATCCGAAGGGCAGCGCAATGGCAGCTATATCGATACGGTCGGATGGTTGCTCTATCGGCAGGGCAAGTACGCCGAAGCGGAGGCAGAAATTCGCAAGGCGCTGCGCACGACGGTTTCCAATCTCTCGGGGTTGGCTGAGCTTTACGAGCATCTGGCCGAGCTGCGCGAAGAGCAGGGCTACGCGAGAGAGGCAAACTGGATTCGTATTTTCATCCAGGGCGCTGAGTGAAGCTCAGCGGATGGCATCTTCATTATCGAAGGGAATCGCGATCGGCTGCTGTGACTCGGGCCTGGTCGCTTCCAATCTTTCGATGAGTCGGCCGATCGTCGACCGGCGTCGAGCGCTGCTCGCATTGTTGGCGACCAGCTTGAGGTGGGTCGTTCCGAGGCGTT
The DNA here is from genome assembly GCA_964346045.1 of uncultured Bradymonadales bacterium. Taxonomy (GTDB): domain Bacteria; phylum Myxococcota_A; class Bradymonadia; order Bradymonadales; family Bradymonadaceae; genus CAYFTY01. The sequence continues at coordinate 2,153 of CAYFTY010000028.1, forward strand.
CGAGAGCGCGGAAACCCGCCGAAACCAGCTTTTGCGGGTCTGTGAGTCGGTCGACGAAGCCGTCGGCAAGACCGAGCGCCACTGCCTCCTGAACGTTTTCCGAAACTGGTATGACCTCGACTTCGAATCCCCGCTGGGTGAACCACTCTCGTGTATAGCGAGGAATCGGCGTCGCAAGGCGCACCGTGGGTCTACTGGTCAACGAATTCAGGCTCTGGCCGCGACGAGCACCGAGAATCACCGGGTACGAGCCGAAATTGAAGGTGAATGGCCTCCATACATCGACCTCACGTTCGTAGAGCACGTCCGTGCTCAAAACTCCGAGTTGGACGATGCCGCGCTGCACGTAGGTGCCGATATCGTCGGGGCTCAGCGTGAAAATCTCGAAGTCCAGATCGTCCTCAAAAGGATCCTCGAAGCGATGAACCTCAAAGCTCTCGGTCTCTGTCGGCAGTCGAAATCCGCAATCCCCGAGCTGCTTCTCGAGCTGGGGCAGGTCGTCGCAACGCGGAAGCGCAAATCGAAGTCGATCGGTGGAGTTCATTGCTCTTCATCCCCCGAAATGATGCGCGCTGGCTTGTCAGCCTGCCGTCTTTCGATGGCGAGTTGAAACCCTTCTACGAACTCTTCTTCGCTGATTCGAACCGCCCCGCCGACCTTTTCGTCCGGCGAGTCCTGGAACGTTTGGGGGTGTAGGAGCTCGACGAGCGATTCGGACGAGAGTGAGAAACCGACCGCAGGCTCTGTGGTGCCGAATTGGCCGAGCAAATCATCGTATCTTCCTCCACGCCCGAGGCTTCGCCCGACGGTTTCGGAGACGATATTGAACGCCAGACCGCTGTAGTAACTGGCCCCACCGAGCTCGGCCATGTCGATGCGGATACGCTTTTTGTACCCCAGAGCCGATAGCGAGGCGAAGAGCGTGCGGACGGCGTCGAGTCGTTTGTGCAATGTGCGGTCGTCGGGCAGTGTTTCCTGCAGCCGCGCCAGCTGGTGCAGCCCGCCTTCGAGGTCGGCGAGGATGGCCAGCGCTTCGATATACTGTTCGCGAATGCCAATCTCGCGCAAGATCGTTCGCACACCGTGCGGGTCTCGTACGACGATGGCCTCCATCACCTGACGGCGGATGCGCGAAGGGGCTCCGGTGCTATTGATCAAGTGTCGGGCGATGCCGTGGTCGGTCACGTTGACCTGATAATCAGCCAGTCCGAGTCGGTCGAGAAGCTCGAGCGCCACGAGCATGACTTCGAGCTCGCCGATCAATCCGGGCACGCCGATGAGTTCGATTCCGAGCTGATAACTTTCATGCGCGCCGCGCTCGTAGCCGCGGTCGATGCGTACAATTTTATTGGCGTAGCTCACTCGTGCGGGCGGCGAGGTGCTCTTGCTGTCCAGCTGGTAGGCGATGACTTTGGCGATGGCAGGCGTCACGTCGGTGCGCAACATCATGACGTTCCCCGCGTGGTCGACAAAGCGCAGGCTACGTTCGATGGCGTCTTCATCGAGACCACGTTTGATCGTGTCGAAATAATCGATGAGCGGGACGTTGACCTCGCGATAGCCCCACCCACTGAATACACGCATGGCTTCAAAGGTAATCTGCCGACGCAGGCTCACCGAGTGCTCGAGCGCAGGCGCGATGTAAGGCGTTTCGGCCATAAGTGTTGAGTGGGTCGCGGGACGGTGGATGTACCCCCGAGCACTCCCTATGTCAATCCATGGGAGAAGCAGGATTCCGGTCTGGCAGCGGCGTTGGCTGCGGCACCGGGGATGGCACTTGTGGGTCGGGAGTCGGCTCGTCGGGTTCACCGAGAAGGTTGATCGGAGCAAAGAGTGCAGGGGGTTCTTCGACCCTGGGTTTGAGAAGAGGCTCACCCTCGTCGAGATTCGGTTTGTAGAACTCGGGGGGCTCGATCGTCGCTTCAGCGAGTTCTTCGGCGGTGATGCGTTCGCGATTATGCATCACCTGGATGTAGCGTTTCATACGCGCAAACCACCGCGGAGAAATCGCTCCGCGCTCGTAGTAAAAGTGGTACTTCTTGGGGTTCGGAATGATCGATACGAACCACGCGACCTCGCCGAGCGTCAATTCATCAGGGCGTTTGCCGAAGTAGTGAACGGCGGCGTCGTGAATTCCAAAAATGCCCGGTCCGAACTCGATGATGTTCAGATAGACCTCCATGATGCGCGCTTTGGGAACATCGATGGCGCTCTCCATCAAGAAGACGAGAAACGCTTCCTGAATCTTGCGCGAGAGAACCTTCTTTCGGTGAAGAAAGGCGTTTTTGACCATCTGCATGGCGATGGTGCTCGCGCCGCGCGCGAAGCCGCCGGCCTCGATATTGCGTTCGATCGAAGCCCTCAGAGCCAGCCAGTTGAAGCCCTTATGCACGAAGAACGAGTTATCCTCGGTCGTCATGACGGCCAACGGCATGTAGTGCGAGATATGGTTCAGCGGCACAAAGACGTAAGGGCCATAGGGGCGCTCGTCGGTGGGCTGGATCGTATCGTCATCCGTCCAAGGCCGCGGCGCTGCCTTCGAGAGCGCCCACGGCGTGAGCCATATCTCGGGGCGGTCGATCATCCGCTGCGAAATGGCGGTCGTAAACGGGTCTGGAAGCTCGGGCCGCTCGCGTTTGCGTCGCCGCTCGTCGATTTCTTCGAGCGTGAGGCCGCTATTTTTCATCAACCAGGTTGCTGGCATCGGTCGAGGCGGGCCGAGCGTGATCGTGCGCTCGAAATCGTCTTCTTCTTCGATGCTGTCGGTGATCGTCACCTTCATCGAATCGTTCATCATGCGGCGTACGTCTGCGGCCTCGGGAATGTCGATGACCTCGAATTCATGCAGAATCGGCAGACTCTCCCAGACCATGTCTTTGGCCCGATAAAGCGGCACTTCGACATGGAGCTTGTACTCGAACTCGCCCCTCATCTGCGTGCCTCGAGCGGGGCCCTGAATGGCAGACGGGACTGCATCGAAGAGATCCATCACCGGAGTGCGCGGGATCTCGAAGGTGATGTCCATTCGCGCGGGACGTCCCTCGGGTGCATTAAAGCCGTAGAAAGCCGGCCGGAAGACGCCGCTCGCACCGTTGAACGTAAATGAGCCCGAATCAAAGACGAGCCCTCCGACCGGCGCCGGTGGAAGCTCGGCGTCGGGGTTTTCGTCGGCACCGAAATCGTCGGGGTCGTAAAGCGGGTCTTTTAGAAGTCGCGCTTCGGCGGGGTTCATATGGGCATCGAATCGAGCCGAGAAGGTGTAGCTTGCGTTCATGTCTCGAATCGGCTCGAGGGCGAGCGCGTCCGAGCGCACTTCCAACCCTTCGAAAGATGCCATTCCGGTCGCTTTGAATGCCTGTTGGCCGGTGGGTTCGAATTTCAGGTCGGCCCGCAACACCCCACCGGGCACAAGCCTGGCGAGACGGTCGCCGACGACGAGACCGAGCCAAGAAATGTCGATGGCGTCGAGCTTTGTCGAGCCCTCGAGATTCAGTTGGCGATATCCGAGTTCGAGGTCGGCTCGGGCAGTACCCCGAGCCTCGCCGCCCGCGAAGGCGTCGAAGCCGCCCTCGAGCGCGATGACACCTTTTTCGGGGTCGTGTTCGAGCTCGAGGCGGCCATTTTTCATCGAGAAGCTCGTTGCCGGCTGCAGCACCTCGGGGGGATCGGGGAACTCGCCGACAATCTCGAAATCCTCGACATCGACGCGGTTGGGTGCCCATCTTTCGATGTGCTTCGCCCACCCATTTTTATCGGGAGCGACTTCGAGACGAGTCTCTTGCTCTTCGTCTTCGACTTCTGGTTCGGGCACTTGATGCTTCTCAGCGAGCCTGGTTGCAAAGCGTCGTGCCGAGCTGGCAATCGTCGCCGGGGCGGCCGGAGCAAGCAGATTTCGCACGTCTCCGAACGCAAAGGCACCTCTTTCGTCTCGTTTGAGATAGACGCGTGCTCCTTTGAGGACGACGTCGAGCAATTTGAATTCGTCGAGCCGACGGATGTCGAGCGTGTTGGGCTTGGCGGCGAAGCGCTTGATGTCTACGAGCCGTCGCTCCTCGCTGCCGTGCACTCCCAGAGAGACGTCGTCCATGTAGAGACGACCTGCATCGTCGATGCCAAAGCCGCTGGTGCCCAGTCGAACCCAGGGGAGCGGCGGAAGGCCTGTGATGGCCAGCTGTCCGTCAAACGAGGCCTCACCCGAGATCGGAGCGAGCTTTTCATCAAAGCGGAATCGGGTCTCGAGGGTAGACGGGATGCTCGCACCGGGGATGTCGCCCGTTTCGGTGAGCTTCATGGTGGCCGCGAGTTCGAGACCGCTCGAATTCTCGATGCTCGCCGTGGGCATCTCGATTTTGGAAATCGGAACTCGCGGTCCGCCTTTGGCGACGACTATGTCGATCGTGACATCGGTGGCTTCCACGTCCGGGAGCCGCTCGAGAAGCGAGGTCGAGCGCCCGACGGACTCGCCGCTTTCGGGCTTGCCATCACGCTCGCCGCGTATCTGGTCGAGTAGCGCCAGCCCGCCGTTCTCGTCGATCTCAAGCGTGAAATGCACCCCGGCGACCTGGATCGAAGATACCTTCTTTTCGCCGGTGAGCAGCGCTCCCACGTCTGCCTGGGCCGCGACGTCTTCGACTGCGAGGAAAGGCTCGTTTCCTTCGGTGGCGACTGTCACGTCTTGAATGCGTACACCCCCGAGACCCTCGGTTTCGATCGTGCCCACCTCGATGGTGAGCCCCATGCGTTTTTCGAGACGTTCCACCCGGCTGTGCACCGCATCACTCGCCATCTGGGGCGCGACGAAGAACAACCCGGCAGCGATCATGGCCGCAATGGCGACGATAAGACCGATTGAAACGAGCAGGATTTTCTGGAGATTTTGCACGGCTCAGGAGGCAAATTACATCGAATACGCAAGGCGCACATGGCTACTAAATACTGAGAACTACGTCAAAGGTCGCTCCGAGGCCAGACGCCGCTCGCGGGAATGAACCCGAGCACCCGCTCCTTGACATTTGCGGGGCATCAAACGACGCTTTGAAGCGGCCCGTACAAGCCCGAAGGTGAGCGTATGTCAGAGTGGAAAGACGAATTCTTCAAAACGGCGATGAAGGTGATGCAGAATCCCACGGCCCAGAAAGTCATGGGCAGTGAGAAGGTGCAGAAAGCTGTCGCCGGAGCATTCAAGGCGTCATTCAAAATCAAGAATGAACTCGACGACAAGAAGGCCGATGTCGCACGCAAGATGAACCTTGCGACCAGCGATGACCTGCGCACGATGAAGCGCGAGCTCGACCGCCTGCAGCGTCAGGTCGCGCGCCTGAAAAAGCAAAACGACGATCTCAAGAAAGAACAAGACTAATTCGCAGCGAGCGGATGCGTTATCTCTTCGTTGGGTGGCTCCTTCTGGGCACCCTCTGGTCGCCTCCAGCCGAGGCACACCTGGCAAATTTCGGATCCTGGGAAATCACGCGGGAGTACCTCGGAGTACTCTTCCCCGAGGCGACCGAATTCAAGGCCAAACGCTATTCATTCGACGCCCTACAGGTCGAGAATATCGAGGCTGAACTTGGCTTCGAGCTCTATCCTGAAGACCATAACCCCACCTTTTACGTCGCGCAGCGCGTCGTCGATGGCAAAGCTCAATTTCTGGGGGTTGGAATCTTCATCGACCCTCGACTCGAGCCAAAAGCTCTCGGTGGTGCGGCGCTAAAACTCGAGTGCGGTATCGGGGTTGGCCCGGACGGAGGCATCAAAAAGGTCGCGGTATTCGATTATAAAGGCGATCTCGAGCTCACCCGGGCGCCGTTTCTCGACCAGTTTCGCGGCAAGAAACTCGAATCAAAGTTCAAGGTCGGAGAGGGCGTCGAGCCAGTGCCCGGCGAAGAAGAGTCGAGCCAGCTCGTGGCCAATGCCGCCTACGAAGCTCTCTACCTGATGAAGGTTGCGCTCGGGAAGGGAGCTCGCACCTCGTCGGAGTCGCCCGAGAAAGAAGGCCCCTCATGTGCGACCGCCGACTCTCAGCCCGGTCTCGAGCTTCTGCTCTGGCTCAGTATGTTAGCAGGCTGTGCAGGTGGTATCCGGCGAGCTTCTGGCGTCCGCCGAGAAAGCCGAGCTCGATCAGAAAGCTGAGCTCGGCGATGGTTGCGCCGGTCTTTTCCACCAACTCTGCCGTCGCTGCCGCCGTCCCGCCCGTGGCGAGCAGGTCGTCGACGATTGCGACGGTATCGTCGGCGTCCAGAGAATCGGTATGGATTTCGACTCGGTCGGTCCCGTATTCGAGCTCGTAGTCGATGCCTATGCGATCTGCCGGCAGTTTGCCAGGCTTTCGGACGAGCACCAGGCCTACCTGCATCTCGTGCGCGATGGCCGAGCCAAAAATGAATCCACGACTCTCGATCCCGACGATCTTCTGGACTCCGCGCTGCTCGAATCGCTCGGCAAAGTAGTTGGTAATGGTGTTGAAGAGCGTACCGTCCTCGAGCACGGGCGTAATATCTTTGAAGACGATTCCCTCTTTGGGGAAATCCGGTACGTCGCGAACGGCTGCTTTCACGCGGTCAGCGAGTTCATTCTTCATCTCGAGTCTCCGAGTCGAGTTCGGTCCAATTCTGCAATTCCTTCATGAAGCGATAATGCGTCGGGTCGAGCTGGATGGGGCTCAATGTGACCTGGTCTCGGGCGACACCATTGCAGTCGCTGCCAGGTATGTCGTCAAAGCCCAGCTCGGATCCTCCGATCCAGAAGTAGGTTTTTTCGCGCGGGTCTTTCTTCTCGACGACGCTCTTCCCGTAGTAGCGACGGCCCAGCTTGGTGACGTGAATATCACTTGAGGCGCGCGCTTCTTTGGGGACATTGAGGTTGAGCATCACGCCGCGCGGAAGACCTCTCTCGAGAACACCTTCGGCGACGCGGCGGCCAAGGTGCGCTGCTTCGTCGAAGTTACGGCTGCGATATGAGGCGAGGCTGACCGCGATCGAGGGGATGTCGCTGAGGGCTGCTTCGCGTGCGCCGGCGACAGTGCCGCTGTAGAAGACGTCATCGCCGAGGTTTGCGCCGTGGTTGACGCCCGAGACACAGAGGTCGGGTTTGCGCTGGAGTACTTTGGCCAGGGCTACGAAGACGCAGTCTGCGGGGCTTCCGGTTACTGCAAAGCGCCGCTCACCGTGCGATTGAATGCGGACTGGTTCCCAGAGTGTGATCTTGTGGCTGATGGCGCTCTGCTCGGTTGCCGGAGCGACCGTCCAGACCTCACCGAGCGGTCGCAACGCTTTTTCGAGCGCGGCGAGCCCCTGGGCATCGATTCCATCGTCGTTGGTCAGCAGGATGAGCGGCTCGGACATGGACTTCCTTCGTAACTCGCAAGGGGCAGTAATCGCCGGCGAACCCTATTCAATACGCCCCGCGGTGGCAACCCCCTCGCAGCGGCGCGCTCTGGAGACGGTTCCAGAGATTGATTACGGTGGTGTTGGCCGATGAAGCGCATCGGATCTTGATCAAAACGGCCTGAGGGTTTCCAGATGAGTTATAAAATGCTCCTGATTTCGCTCGTGGTGATGCTCGCGTCTTGCGGAGACGATTCCCCTGAATCAGAAAAGCAGCCCGTATCATGTCCGTCGCTCGATGAGACAGAATGCGAAGCTTCGGCTGAATGCAGCTCGCTGCGAGGCAAGCGACTGACCGAGGATGGATGCTTGAACGCCGAGTACGCGGGTTGCATCGAGCTTCAGGCATGCGGCAACGCCTTCACCTATCCCCGCGATTCGAACGACTTCTGTTGGGAGATGCCGAGCACCTGTCATCCCGTGGGCTGGGAGCCCTCGCCAGGCCTGCCGGATACCTGCCAGATGCAGAGCTTGGGGGCGCCGGATTGCGAATGATTAGCACGCCCGGCAGGGATCGAACCTGCGACCTCAGGATTAGGAATCCTGCGCTCTATCCAACTGAGCTACGGGCGCTCGGTGCGAAGATGTAGCAAAAAGAGATTTCACAGTCCACGAGCGTCGGGTCGACGATGAGCCTCTGCGGTGGTCGCAAGGTTTCGCCTCGAGTGGGCCGTACGTTGACATCTCGGCTCTGACTCTCTAGAACTCGCGCCCTGACTCGCTGACAGGAATAATTGCAAATCCTGAATTGTCAGCCTGTCGGTAAGGCGAGGACACTTCGATGAACCGCATTTATCTAGATTGGAACGCAACGGCTCCGCTTTTGCCGGCCGTTCGTGACGCGATGGTCGAAGCGCTCGACTCGACCTGGGGAAATGCTTCGAGCATTCACCAGGATGGCCAGGCTGCGCGCTCGGTCGTCGAGCGGGCGCGCCGCGCCGTCGCAAAGGCCGTGAACGCGCCTCCGCAGGCCGTGATCCTCACCGGTGGGGCGACCGAGTCGAATAATCAGGTGCTGCGTCACCACGTTCGGGTCACCGAGAATCCGCACATCGTCTGCACCTCGGTCGAGCATCCTTCGGTGCTCGAAGTGGCCGAAGACATGGCGCGCGAGGGTGTTCAGATCACCGTATGGCCGGTCGATGAGCATGGCCGGCTCAACGTGTCATTTCTCAACGAGGTCGATCAGCCGACGCTGATCAGTACGATGTGGGCCAATAACGAGACCGGAAACGTCTATCATATCGCCGAAATCGCGAGAGCCGCGCACGAATACGGGGCGCTCGTGCATGTCGATGGGACACAGGCTCTGGGAAGGATTCCGCTCGACTTCGATGCCGCCGAGCTCGATTTCATGACCCTCTCATTTCATAAAATGGGCGGCCCCAAAGGCATCGGCGCCATCGTCGTCAAAGAGGGGCATAAGGTAGATGCGATGCTCGCGGGTGGGCATCAGGAGCGTGGTCGGCGGCCCGGTACCGAAAACGTTCCGGCCGCGGCCGGGCTGATTGCGGCGATGAATGAACTCACCCGACACCGCGAAGACTGGACCCGCGAAATGAGCCAGAAACGCGCAGCTTTTCTCGAGGCACTCGTGGGCCGCGTCGACACCGAGTTCGAGGTTCGAGGCGATGGAAATAACCACCTGCCCAATACATTGAACCTGGCCTTTTCAGGGGTCGACGGCGAAGACCTTCTGCTGGCGCTCGACCTCGCGGGCGTGTCGATGTCGAGTGGCTCGGCGTGTACAGCTGGTTCTCTCGAGCCCAGCCATGTGGTGTTGGCCATGGGACATGACGAGGAATCGGCGAGGCGCAGTGTTCGTTTGAGCTTTGGTCCGATGACCTCGCACGATGAATTGATGGATGCGGCGGAGCGGATCGCCGAGAATGTTGACCGGCTGGCTTCGATCTGAGAAGAAGCAGCCGCCAAAAGGGACGGACCCATGCAGCCTCAAACCTGTGAAAAGCCCGTCGATCGGGATGCAACCCGACTCGACGTCGAAGGACGTGTTGTCATCGCAATGAGCGGTGGCGTCGATAGCTCTGTGGCTGCGGCCTTATTGGCCGAAGAAGGCTATGATGCAGTCGGGATTTCGATGCGTCTCTACGCCACGCCGCAGGAGCAATACAGCAAGAGCTGCTGCTCTCCAGACGATCTCTTCGACGCTCGGATGGTGGCTGATCGCCTCGATATTCCTTTCTATGTAGCAAATTACGAAAAAGACTTTCGAGAGCGGGTGATCGACTATTTCGTCGATGAATACAGTCGCGGTCGAACACCGAACCCATGTGTGGCGTGCAATAATCACCTGAAATTCGACATCCTCCTCTCTCGCTCGCTCGCGCTGGGGTCGAAATATCTGGCCACCGGGCATTTCGCTCGCATCGATCGCAGCGGAGACGCACCGATTCTGCGCACCGGGCTCGACGAAACCAAAGACCAGTCGTATTTCCTTTTCGGGCTTCCGCGTGAGGCGCTCGGGCGCATCATGTTCCCGCTCGGGCACATGACCAAAGACGACGTTCGCGATGAGGCGCGTCGACTCGACCTCGAGACCGCCAATAAAGCCGAGAGTCAGGAGATCTGCTTTGTCGCCGGTGGTGACTACAAGGAATTCGTAGCCGAGAGACTCGAGAAAAAAGGAACGATTCCCGGAAAGATCATGCACGTCGACGGCCGCGAGCTTGGTGATCACGACGGGATTCATCAGTTCACCATCGGACAGCGGCGCGGTCTCGGGATCAGCTACCACGAGCCTCTGTACGTGCGAGCGATACGCCCGGGCGATGGCTCAGTCGTGGTCGGTCCGAAGTCCTCGATCGCGGCCCGCGGCCTGGTCGCCGAGAAGTGCAACTGGCTCTCGTGGGAGCGACCTCCGGGGGCGTTCGAGTGTGGCGTCAAGATTCGCTACCGCAGCAAGCCCGTGCCCGCCTACGTGACCGTCGGCGCTGATCCGAATACTGCCTTCGTCGAGTTCGAAGAGCCTGTGCGCGCCGTGACACCCGGACAGGCGGCCGTGTTCTATCGGGGTGACGAGGTGCTCGGGGGGGGCTGGATCGAGGAATCGCGAGAGTGACCTTGGAGCTCTACGACCACCGGCGTGATGTGGAGGATCTGCAGGAAGCCATCGGATATCGATTCGATGATCCCCGTCTGCTGACCCGGGCGCTGACTCATCGTTCGTTCACCAACGAACACGACGACATCGACATCAACAATCAGCGTCTCGAATTTCTCGGCGATGCCGTGCTGGGTGTGGTGATCGCCGGCGAACTCTTTCGCCGCTTTCCCGAAGTCGAAGAGGGGCCTCTCTCGAGCCTCTCGGCGCAGCTCGTTTGCGAGCCGGCCCTCGCGGCGATCGCCGACGCGATCGACCTGGGAGATTTCTTGCGTCTCGGTCGCGGTGAGTCACTTTCGGGAGGGCGCGCCAAAGCGAGTAACCTTGCAGACGCCTATGAAGCACTACTGGCCTCGATTTACCTTGACGGTGGACTCGAGGCCGCCCGCGGCGTTATCCTGAAGCTGCATGGAGAGGCGCTCGATGCGGCGAAGGTCGCGTCAGCTCCTGAAGACTACAAAAGTAAGCTTCAGAGGCTTGTTCAAAGTGCAGAGACTCCGCCACCGGCGTATGGTATCGTCGGCGAGTCGGGGCCCGCGCACGAAAAGGTCTTCGTCGCCGAGGTCTCCATTCGTGGAGAGGCCATGGCGAGAGGCGAGGGCCGATCGAAAAAAGAGGCCGAACAAATGGCGGCCGCCCATGCGCCCGAAACTTGCCGTCAGATGTGTCCGCTTCCAGCTGCGCATG
>CAYFTY010000029.1:0-13232 GCA_964346045.1 uncultured Bradymonadales bacterium
GAATAGCATGCCAAGCCGGTAGCCTCCGACCTGAATACCGTTGCCAATACCGCGCTCATCAACGTCCAAGAGGTCGACTGCGAGTCCATCGGTCGCGATATCCTGGGTGGCGTTCAAAAAGTTCATGACCAGAACCCCGACCAGCAGAAACGGGATCTGCGCTTCGGGGTCGATGAGGCTGATCGCGCCCACGCCGAGTATTGTGAAGACCAGGATGGGCAAGAGCCAGCCTTTGCGACGTGGCAGCGGGCCCAGGGGTCGGTCGACCCAGGGAGACCAGAGAAATTTCAAGCCCCACGGCAGGGCGAGCAACGAGGTCAGTCCGATGAACTCGAGCGAGTAGTCCGCCTCGCGCAAGATCACGGGCACGACCTGAACGAATAATCCGAAGGGGACGCCCTGCGCGAAATAGAGGGCGGTGAGTAGGACATATTTTTGCCAGCGCTCGAGCGCATGCAGCGACGGTCGCACGATCGACCCTTTGAAGAGAGCGAACTGAATCGCGATGATTTTCCAATCCTCCGGCGCGACGCGGCGATCACGTTAGGGACAACACGTTCGCAGGACGCGACATGACCATCTTTAACGTATACAGGCGACGCAGAGAAACGGATAAGCGACTCGAGCCACTGGCGCATCTTCGCAAGCGCAAGCTCGACCTGAACATGATCGAGCACGAACGGGATCTTGCGGAGTCTGGCCGTACGGATCAACAATTGCTCGAGTGTGAAATATCGGACCCAAAAATAGTCGCATTCGATTAAACCGAACTATCGATGAGTTATTTTCAATTGGATGAAATAATTATGGGGTGCAACTTCTCCTGTGCAATTCGGTGAAACATCAACGAAGGAGGAAATCTTCACCCATCGACGCCAGGACAATCTGCCAGAGCCTCTCCAGATTCGACTTGCCGGACGCAAGCGCGTCAGGCTCATCCGTCGCGACTCGCTGGAAGTCCTCGAAGAGTTGCGAAGCGTCTGCCCGGAGGAGTGCGAGCGTGAGCACCGTCGAGGCGAGCGAATCGCCACGGTCATCGTGGCCGTGGTTTTCATCGCCATCGTATTTGGTTTCGGCATCGCGATTGCCGGAGTCGGGCCGACGATCGGAATAGCCGTTTTCATGACGGTTTCGACCTCCGTCGCAATTCGTGATGCTCGTGCTCGAAATCAGGATTCCAGCGACCCCTTCCAGTCGTGAGTCTCTGGATAGTCACCACGTGAAACGGAAAGCTTGTCTACTGAGGAGGACCTACGATGACCGTCTTCGGATCGAAGAAAAAATCCAGCCCGAAATCGTTGCGGCGCAGCAAGGAAACGCGACCCAACGCGACGTACACGCCGGTAAAATACGAGTCAGGTCGCTTCAAGACCCTGGGACGATGGCTCAGCGTAGCCATGGGGGTCGCTTCCCTCATCGCGATGTTTTTCGTCCTGACTGCTGCACCGTCGACAGCCGAGTTTACATCGGGCATCGCCAGCGTCGGTACCGCCCAGCTTGCGGCACTGCTCGGGCTCGTCGGTCTCGGCGGGATCGTCTACCCGATCGCGACCCATATTCGAGATAAGCGCTTCCACGAGATCATGTCGCAGCATGAGGCAGACCTTGCTGAGTTAGGCCTGAGCGATGAAGAACTGCTTGATGATTTCCTCGATCAGCAGCATTCCGAGGATGAGGTGCACGCAGAAGCGGTGAGTGCCGCGATCGAGGTCGCGGCCGCAGAGCGTAAGCTCGCGCGTCGTCAGGACCACGAGCAGCGAAAAATGGCCGCGCGCGATGGTCGCGCCAGCCGCGATCGCACCGAAGACATGATCGTCGTTGGTGGGGAGTTGACCAAGGGCCGCGCTGCAGCCGCCTTGGGTACGGCAGCAACCGGACTGCTGATCAACTTTCTGACCTTCAAGTGGATCTTCCTGAACCCGGATATCAACATCATGTGGTCAAAGCATGAGCCAGGTTTCGCGCTTGTCTTCTGGGGCGTTTTGATCGCGATTCTCGGCACTGCGATGGTCCTTGGTCCCCTCGGGAGCCTGATGCATGACTGGCTCACGCTCAGAGGTGCAGAGAAACACAACAAGCGCATGGGGGTGTCCCGCCAACCAACGCAGGACACGGTCCTCGATTTTGGTGAGTCCGACGAGGTCGAGGTCTCCGAGCAGGAAAAACACCAGGTATCTGAAAGCGCATGAGTGATTTACAAAGGGTCCCGGAAGATGAGTCCGCGCCAGTGAGAACATTGCTCTCCCCGAGCCATCTGTTTTCGTTCATCATCCTTTCCGCTCTGGTTTCTACGGGTCTCGGAGTCGCTGGTTCGACTCTCCTCTTCGCGAGCGGCTCCCTCGTCTTTTGTATCGGGGTTGGTGTGGTCTCCTTCGTGGCGGCCTTGACGATCTTCGTAATCCACTCACGCAAGCGTGCCAGACGAGTCGATGCTGTGATGGCGGGCTATCGCCCTGACCCGCCGCTCGAAGGCCCGGTCGTGGCCGAATTGGCCGAATTGGCCGAAGCGGCCGAAGAAGAAGAGCCCCGGTGGCAGCATGCATCGATACGAAATGCGATGGCCAGAAGGCGCAAGAAGCGCGAGCAGCAGAAAAAAACAGTGGCTCGAAAAGCTCGGGAGAACTCGGACACCAATTTCTTGAAAATGTTCAGCTACTTTCGTTCCGGGTATGTCGGTGCGGCGGCGCCCGTTGGCAGCGCTCTGATGGTCGGTGGCGGGCTTTACCTGAGTAGTATTCAATCGACAGCGGCGACGGCTATGGCGCTGGGCGCCTTGATGGCGACGCTTTTCGGTCTCGGACTGCTGGTCTTCTACGGCATCTCGGTCTTCGATGCGTGGCGGCTCAGGAGAGCCAACAGGTCGTCGGACAACGAGAACATCTGATCACCAATCATGGCGGGGAGCCTGGCAGACGCCTTCTTCGCATTCGTACACTGTCGGTCGCCCGTCGAGTACATCTTTGCCTTCGAGCAGCGGAATGCTCTTGGGCCATGCTTCGTCGGCTTCAGGAACGTTCAAGATGACCGCATTCGGCAGGTACGACTGCCAGACTTCGCGTGCAAGTGATGACTCGCCATTGGGTGTTCGCAAGACAATCTCGGAGGGGCCTTCGAGGTGCCAGTCGAGCGATTGCAGCATCTCGACCAGCGAACGCGGCATGCGCTGCATCTGGGTGAAATACGTCTTTAGAACTTCTTCGGCATCGTCTCGCCAGTCGGTGTCGCCCGTGACCGCGGCCAGGCGCAGCAACGCCTCGACTGCTTTCGAGTTCGAAGAGGGCGTGGCACCGTCGTAGCCCTCTCGCTGCCGGACCAGAAGATGGTCGTGGTAGTCGGCGGTGTAGAAGAATGCATTCGAGTCGGCGTCCCAGAAATCTTCGTGCATACGCGAGACGAGCGTCTTTGCCCGATCGAGCCATTCGAGTTCCGCACGAGCTTCGAAGAGGTCCAGACAGGCGCACGCCATATTCGCGTAGTCGTCCAGGTAGGCGTGAAATCGAGCACGTTCGTCTTTGTAGGTTCGAAAGAGTCGCCCGTCTGCGTCGACCATCTGGTCGAAGACGAATCGAGCCGCCGAGGCCGCAGCATCGCGCCAATCGTCGTTTCCGAAGACCGCCCCGGCTCGGGCGAGCGCTCCGATGACAAGACCGTTCCACGAGGCGAGTATCTTGGTGTCGGTCGCCGGTTGCGGACGTCGCCATCGTACGTCGTAGAGTTCTCGGCGCATTTCTTCGATATCTTCGGGCAATTCTTCAAAGGCCGACTGCCAGTCAGCGACGACCTCGCGAAGGCGGTTGGGGATCGATTTCCCTTCGAAATTACCAGCTTCACGGATCCCGTAATAGTCGCAGAAACGCTGGCCGCGGTCGGCACCGAGTACGCTGATGACTTCACGTATCGTCCAGACGAAGAATTTGCCTTCTTCGCCTTCGCTATCGGCGTCGGCCGCTGAATAAAAGGGCTGGCCGGAGTCATGGTCGTAGCGCATTTCGCGCATGAGGTATTCGACCGTTTCACGGGCGATGCGCGCGTAGAATTCACGGCCGGTCGCCTGATACGCCTCGGTGTAGGCGGCGAGCAGGAGCCCGTTGTCGTAGAGCATTTTTTCGAAATGCGGCACGAGCCATTCGCGGTCGGTCGAGTAGCGATGGAACCCGCCCCCGACCTGGTCGTACATCCCGCCGCTCGCCATGTGAACGAGGGTCTTTTCGACCATCTCGAGCGCCCGCTCGGCCGCGTCGTTTGCGAATCGGTCGCTCGACCAGACGTGCAGCAAGAAGCGCAGCGTCATCGAGGGCGGAAATTTTGGCTTCGAGCCGAAGCCCGCGTGTTCTTCGTCGAATTGCTCGTCGAAGTGATGAAAGGCCGCCTTGATGGCTTCATCGCTGAGAGACTCGCCGCCCTCGACCTCGGACATCAATTCGAGTCGTTCTTTGACCTGCGCGCCAACCTCGTCGACCTTGTCGCGATCGTTCTTCCAGACCTCGTGAAGCTGCTCGAGCATGGTGCTGAATCCCGGTCGCCCATAGCGATTTTCGGGCGGAAAGTAGGTGCCCGCGAAAAATGGCTCAAGCGTCTCGGGATGCAGAAAGACCGTCATGGGCCAACCGCCCTGACCGGTCATCACCTGCACCGCTTCCATGTAGATATTGTCGATGTCGGGCCGCTCTTCGCGGTCGACCTTCACGCTCACGAAATGTTCGTTCAAGAATTCGGCGATTGCCTCGCTCTCGAAGCTCTCACGCTCCATCACATGGCACCAGTGACAGGCCGAATAGCCTACTGAGAGAAAGATGGGTTTGTCTTCGTCGCGCGCCTTGTCGAGCGCCTCGTCGCCCCACGGAAACCAGTCCACAGGGTTGTGGGCGTGCTGCAGAAGATAGGGCGATGTCTCGTCGGCCAGTCGATTCATAGTGCTCCCGGTGAGTGAGCAGATGATTCCGCACGGGCGTCTCGGATGCAACCGTCTTGGACCAGTTCTCGGCCAGGCGGTTACTCGCTCGTTTCTCGTTTTTGTTGCTCGCTCTCGTTGCTCGCTTACGTCGATCGAATAAGCTGATGCCGCATGGTCGAACGCTTCGCGGAAATTCTCACGCTTATTCAAAATGGTCAGCCAGCTGTGGCCCGCCTGAAACGCTTCGAGACAGAGCTTTTCGAATAGGCGACGATCGTCGTCCACTGGACGCGAGTGTAGAAATTTGATGTACGGTTTACGTGTTGGCATCCTGACGTTACGAACGAACGCGCGCAAGTCGCGGTCAACAACCTGCCACACGAAGTGTCTGATGTTTCGATTGATCCTGATATTCCTTGGTTGCCTCTTGGCTCTTGGCTGCGGTGACGACTCCGAGACCGCCGAGCCAGTGGAGTCCCAGTCCTTCTCGTGGGACTTTTTGCCCGATGGATTCCCGGCTCCGAGGGTTCCAGAAGACAATCCGATGACCCTCGAGAAGATCGAGCTCGGTCGACATCTATTCTACGACGAGCGTCTCTCGCAGAATCAGACGCAGAGCTGCGCGAGTTGCCATTTCCAGGAGATGGCGTTCACTGACGGCCTCGCAAAGTCGGTCGGTAGCGAGGGTGCCGAGACTCCACGAAGTTCGATGAGTCTTGCGAATGTTGCCTACCCGACGACCTTGACCTGGGCCGGGCCGCTCACGAAGTCGCTCGAAGACCAGATGCTCACGCCGCTTTTCGCCGACGACCCGGTTGAGCTGGGGCTTCGCAGCACCGATGAGATGGTGGGTCGGCTGCGCGATGACGAAAGCTACCGCGACATGTTTGCTGAGGCATACCCTGAGGCCGCCGGCGATGACGACCTCATCAATCTCGACCGCACGACGAAGGCGATCGCGGCCTTCGAGCGAAGGCTCATCTCGTATCGGTCACCCTACGATCGCTATGAGTTTGGTGGCGAAAAAGATGCCATTTCTGACTCGGCAAAGCGGGGCAAAGAACTCTTCTTTGGCGAGCGCTTCGAGTGCTTCCACTGCCATGGCGGATTCAATTTCTCGGACTCGGTCGAACACGACGGTACCGTCTTCGAAGAGGTCCAATTTCACAATAACGGTCTCTACAACGTTGACGGGTTTGGAGCCTATCCGGAGGGCAACCAGGGCGTATTCGAAATTACGGGGGTGCTCGAGGATCAGGGGCGTTTCCGTGCGCCGACCCTTCGCAATATCGCGCTGACTGCCCCCTATATGCATGACGGCAGTATCGAGACGCTCGAGGAGGTTCTCGATCATTACGCGCGCGGCGGGCGCCTCATCGAAGAAGGATCCAATGCTGGCGACGGCAAGACCAATCCCAACAAAAGCGAGCTGATTGTAGGGTTCGATATGACCGAGCAGGAGCGCGACGATGTGATTGCGTTTCTCGAGTCCCTCACCGACGAAGAATTCATCAACGATCCTGCGTTTGCTGCGCCGGCGGATTAACGCAGGGTTGCGGGGGTTCGTGTAACCCCCATCTGCTGGCTGAATCCTCATGCCGAGCGGCATTGCTTCGCACAGCAAGCTGCGCTCACGGCACCTGTGGCGAAGACGCGCCCCGTCTTCTGAGCGACAGGTACTGGTTTCGAATCGATCTGGATATTGAGCGATGATTGACGACGTTTTGAAGCATCTACGGGCATTGGTGGGGATCGACACGCAGAATCCGCCTCGTGAGATGTCGGCAGATGGACCGCTGGTCGGCTATCTTCGAAAGAACCTGCAGGGCGTCGAGATCGAGCTCGATGATTTCGGCGATGGATGCCTGGCCATCCACGCGCGCCGCGGCAATCCACGACGCCTCTACAACTTTCATGTCGACACCGTTCCGGCCGCCGAGGGTTACTCGGCGGATCCGTTTGAGCTTCGAATTGACGAGTCGCAGGGCAGGGCGATCGGTCTCGGAGCCTGCGACATTAAGGGGGCTTCGGCATGCATGCTGGCGGCGGTCGAGCTGGGTGACCCGACAGACCTCGCGCTTCTGTTCACGACCGACGAAGAGGCCGGCAGCTCGACCTGCGTTCGAAGTTTCTGCGAGCAAGGTTGGGATTATGACGAGGTGATTGTCGCCGAGCCGACGATGGCCAAAGCTGTGCTCGAACATCGGGGCATCATGACGGCGACGGCGACGTTTGCGGGCGTCCCCGGGCACTCGTCCGAACGACGTGCGCTCGTCGACAACGCGCTGCATCGTGCGACGCGGTGGGCGGCGGCTGCGCTCGAATACGCCGAAGCGCAAGAGTCTACGACCTACGGGCCGCTCTCGGGAATCCGATTCAACCTCGGCAACATCGAGGGCGGCAAGAAACCCAATATGATCGCCGGCGAGTCGTCGATCTGGTTTGGCTTCAGGCCGCTTCCGGGACAGGACGGCCACGCGATCCTCGACAACCTCTGGGAGGGCGTTTCGCAAGAACACGAACTGCAGCCCGGATTCGTGGCGCCGAGCCTTCCTCACTATACTCGCGATCCAGCGCGGAAACTCGCTGACGAGTTGGGATTGCAGATCGCGGATCCGGTTGATTTCTGGACCGAAGCAGCGCTCTTCAGTGAAGCGGGTTACGACTCACTGGTATTTGGACCAGGCGATATCGCACAGGCCCACACGGCCGACGAATGGGTGAGCCTCGAGCAGCTCGAAAAAGTCACCAGGTCGTATCTGAATTGGTTCTAAAGGAGTCGGATGAAGGCGAAGAATGCCGGCTACAAATTCGTACTCATCGACGGACGTGTCGATGACGGCACCAACACCGGCGGCTTCAAACTGCATATCGGCAGCACCATGTGCGAGATGCCTGAGGGCAGCGAAGAGGTGAGCGGCTGCATGAATCCGAACCGAGCCGAGATCGCCAGGCTCGAACTTCGAGGCTCGTTGACACCAGCTCGCATGCTTTCTAGCTTCCTGCCTCGATTCTCTGCAGGAGCCAAACGTGCGACATTTTTTGACCACCGAAGACTGGAAGCGTGACGAACTACAGCGGGTTCTCGACGAGGCGATGCGCCTGAAAAAAGAACCCTTCAGCGACGCACTCAAGCATCGATCGATCGCGCTGATCTTCTTCAATCCGTCGCTTCGCACACGAAGCTCGTTCGACCTGGGGATGAACCAGCTCGGTGGGCACGCCATCATCCTGCAGCCGGGCTCGAGCTCGTGGCCCATCGAATTCGAGATGGGTGCCATCATGGACGGCGACGCCGAAGAGCACGTGCGTGAAGCCGCCCGGGTCTTGAGCCGTTATTGCGACCTCATCGCAGTCCGAGCGTTTCCGAAATTCGAAGACTGGTCTGAAGACCGGCAAGACAAGGTGATCCGAAGTTTTGCCGAGCACGCGACGGTGCCGGTCATCAATATGGAGACCATCGTTCACCCGTGCCAAGAACTCGCATTGATGATGGCGCTGCAGGAAAACCTGGGCGAGACGGACAAGAAGAAATTCGTGCTCACGTGGACCTACCATCCCAGGCCGTTGAACACCGCCGTCGCCAATTCGGGCCTGCTCATCGCCAGCAAGTTCGGCTTCGACGTCACGCTTCTGTGCCCGAACGAAGACTACATTCTCGACGAGCGCTACATGAACGCAGCGCGCGAAAACGCCGCGGCCAACGGCGCGAGCCTCACCGTCAGCCACGACATCGACGAAGCCTACGACGGCGCCCACGTCGTCTACGCCAAGAGCTGGGGCGCGCTTCCCTACTTCGGTCGCTGGGACGAAGAAAAGCCGATCCGCGATGCGCACAAGCACTTCATCGTCGACTCCGAAAAGATGGCCAGGACCGACGATGCCTTCTTTAGCCACTGTCTTCCGATGCGGCGAAACGTCAAAGCCACCGACGAAGTCGCCGACAGCCCGCGCTCGCTGATCATCGAAGAGGCCGAGAATCGGCTGCACGTTCAAAAGGCCATGATGAAGCGCCTTCTCGGAGTCAGATAGGCTCCCGGGTTCGAATCCATGATGTTTCGATCAGCTCTACGCGGTGCGAAGGAGCTGGAAGTCCTGCGAGACCTCCCATGCGGTCGAAAACGAACACCCCGTGCGGCGCGCGGCTGCGGCGATGCTCGAATCATCCTTCTTCTCGGATTTCACGGGAAGCAATGAACCGTTCATAGCTTACGATATCATCGAACATGCGCGACGTGAGTTCGTAGCAGTCAGGGTGTTCCGGGTCTTTTTAGAGTCCCGATGAGCAAAAGTGGACTTGTCATGCGCATAATCGTGTCGCTCCCGCCGCTATGCGACCTGAGTCCGCTTGCTGCGCGAGAAAGTACCCAGGGGTGGCTGTCCTACTCAGTAGGACGTTTCGGCTTCGCCGGTCGGGTATTTCTCGGCAGCGCTGGTTTAGGTTCGGGAGCGGCCACGGCGAGCGAGTTCGAGATTTATTCATCCGGCATCTAGAGGGTGGCTGGCAGGAAACTTTGAGCCACTTTGAGTCGAATAAGGCATAGTTCCTTCCTAAAAGAATGGGTGTGTAAGGTAATGGTTTACTTGTTTGAATGGATTGATGAGTTTTTACGTTGGTTGCGGGCCGTGTCCACCTTGCTCGGCAATGTCTGAGGGAGCTGAATCGACGTGAAGGGTCACGAAGCAAAGGAGTGAGAAATGAATGACCGAATGAGATGCAGTTTCTGTTTGATCGTCGTAGCGATGACCAGCCTTTTTGTCTTCGCGTGTGGAAGCTCGGACCAAGACTCCGTAAAACCGGTGGTGGTCCTGGACTCGGACTCCGGGAATGATGGCGACACCACGGACGTGGGCATGTCGAACGATACCTCAGATGAATGTTGTGCGGGCCGACAGTGCGGCATCGACCCAAACTGCGGCGAAAGCTGTGGGAGTTGCTCGTCTGGCGAGGTCTGTACCGAAGGTGGTTCATGTGTGGAGGCGGATCCCAACGCGCCGAAGATTCTCGACTTTTCGTCGAACGTGAACACCGTCACGCCATCACAGTCCGCTCGAATTTCGATCGTCGTTACTGATCCCGATGGCATCGATGACGTAATCGGTGGATCGATGAAATCGCCGACTGGTGCGAGTTATGGATCGTTTCAAACCGAATCCTCCGAAGGAGCGTACGAGATCGTGATTACGTGGGAGGATATAATCTCCATCGAGGCGGTTCAATTCGGACTCGATGGCGGTACGCTCGTGCTAATTGCTGAGTTTTTCGACCAGGATGGAAACGTCGCCCGAGAAAGCAAAACACTCGGACTGACGTGCGATGATCCCCAGAACGAAGCCGCCTGTGAGGTAGATACATGTATCAATGTGCTCGAGAGCGAAGATCACTGCGGTGCCTGTGGAAATCTCATCGACGTGATCGATGGCCAATGTGAAGACGGTGCTTTCACGTGTGGGGAAGCATTTAAACACTGTCCTGAACAGAATATGTGCGCATTCATACACGACCCGCATAACTGCGGTGAATGCGGGGTCGATTGTGAGACTGTCATCAATTCGAGGATCGGTCCCGATACGGAGCGTATGTTCTCGGACATGCCACCCATTTGTGGGGGCACGGATTCGAGTTACTGCCTGGGTCGCTTTGAGACAGACACACAGCAGAGTTGCGACGACGCCTGCGGGTCGATGGTTTGCGAGGGGGCAACAGCGCGTTACGGCTCTTCGGGCCACGTGATCGCGGGCATTCGCTGTGACGAGATCGCCGACGACACGCGTTATCATAATGGGTTCGAACACTCATTTAACCGAATGGAGTGTAGGTGCAAGGCGACGCTCTGACCTACGACGAGTCTCCCACTCCCCCCAGCGAGCGGGCGGGAGTTCGCGGTTCCAATCATTGACATGAGACCAGGTGCTCTCTAGCTTGCCGCGTCGAATTCCTGCTGGAGCAAGCCAGTCTCATGTTCAATCGATCGGAACTAGAAAGAATGTCAGAACAAAAACAAGTCATCCTCGCCTTTTCGGGCGGGCTCGATACCAGCTTCTGTGTGCCCTATCTCAAAGAGCAGGGCTATGACGTGATCACGCTCTTCTGCGATACGGGCGGCGTGAGCGACGACGAACGCGACTACATCGCGACGCGCGCCCGCGAACTCGGTGCCGTCGAACACGTGACGGCTGATGCCGGCGAGGCCATCTGGGACGAGGTCGTGGTTCCGCTGATCTGGGGTGGCACATTCTACCAGGACCAGTATCCGCTCTTGTGCTCGGACCGCTACCTCATCGTGAAGCGTAGCCTCGAGCTCGCCGACGAGCGCGGAACAAAGCTCTTTGCCCACGGCTGCACAGGCATGGGTAATGACCAGGTACGTTTCGACGTGACCGTCCGCGCGCTCGGCGACTACGAGATCATCGCGCCGATCCGCGAGATCCAGCAGGAGCAAGACAACGTTCGCGACTACGAGCGTGAGTTCCTGCGCGAGCGCGATTTCGACGTGCGCGCCAAAACCACTCGCTACACGATCAACGAAAACGTACTCGGCGTGACCACCAGCGGCAGCGAAGTCGATGAGTGGAAGGCGCCTGGCGATGGGACCTACAAGCTTACGGCCAATCCCAGAGACTGGCCGAACGAGCCGCTGCGCGTGAAGCTCGGATTCGAGAATGGAGTGCCGACGACGCTCGACGGTGAGTCGATCAAAGGCCCGGCGATGCTGCGTGAACTCAACGAAAAGTTCGGTGCCTATGGCGTCGGTCGCGGCATGTACACCGGAGACACCACCATCGGCCTCAAGGGACGCATCGTCTTCGAGGCGCCGGGCATTCAGGCGCTCCACACGGCCCATCGCGCGCTCGAAGAAGCGGTGATGACCAAAGCACAGAATCGCTTCAAGACGCAGATCGCCGAGAAATGGGTTGAGCTCGTTTACGAAGGTTTCTTCTACGATCCGCTCAAGGTCGACCTCGAGGCGTTCCTCGAGTCGTCACAGCGATTCGTCAACGGCGAGGTCACGCTCGAGACGCATGGCGGCCTGGTGCACGCGGTCGAGGTCGACTCCGATCACATCTTGAAAGCCAGCGGCGCTGTCTATGCTCAGTCTGCGGACTGGGGCGTGGCCGAAGCCGAAGGATTCATCAAGCTCTTCGGTATGAGCTCGGGGCTCCACGCATCGGTGAATCGCACCCAATCGAAATAAAACGCGCGCCTGACACGGTTGCGTCGAATCCGTCGTCGTGCCAACCATGGCGCGTAACTCGAATGAGGAGAATGGAAATGGCTGAAGCAGAGACGTTTACGCAGCTCAAAGCAGACATGAAAGCGGCCATGAAGGCCAAAGACAAAGACACCTTGAGCACCGTTCGCATGCTCATCTCGTCGCTCAAAAATCAGGCGATTGAACTCAAGCGCGACCTCACCGAAGAGGATATCCTCGATGTGCTCTCGACCGAGGCCAAGAAGCGCCGCGACGCCGCCGAACAGTACCGAGAGGGGGGGCGTGAGGAGCTCGCCGAAAAAGAGGACAACGAACTCACGGTCATCGAGAAGTACCTGCCCAGGCAACTCAGTGATCATGAGGTCGTACAGATGGTCGAGGAGATCATCGCAGAAGTCGGAGCCGAGACCCGGCGCGACATGGGCAAGGTGATGGGAGCGATCATGCCAAAGGTCAAAGGGCGCTTCGATGGCTCGAGGGTCAAAGACATCGTGATGGAAAAGCTCGCCTGAACGCTGTTTCTGAACAAAAGAAAAGCCACCGCAAGACGCGGTGGCTTTTTTCGTATCGTTTCTAAAGGCTCACTCTTCCATCTCTGCTTCAATTTCTTCGGCCAGCTTATCCGCTTTGGCCTCTGCGTTGTCTTCGGTGATCTCCTTTTCGGCCTCGGCTTCGTAATCAGGCTCAGCTTCGGCAGCTTCTTCAGCCGGCTCCTCAGGAGTTTCGGCCGTCTCGGTCTCTTCGACCGCTTCGCCTTCCGATGGAGTCTCACCATCCTTGGTCTGCGGGCAGCCCGCGAGAGCGAAGGCTACGAATGCGATCGCGAACAGTTTGGCGAGGTTTTTCATTGGGCTTTTCCTTTGGCTTCGTCTGCCTTTCTTTGAGCTTCGTCGGCTTTTCTACTGTCGCCGTCTGACGACTTCATGCGCTTGACCGCCCGCCGATGACGCTTGGTTTCTTTCTCGCGCAGCATCTTGGCTTTCTCGAGCAGTTTCTTGTTGCCGTTCTTATTGGCGATTTCCTCGATTCGGCTGATCTGAGCAAGTCGCTTCTTATGCTTGCGATCTTCTCTCTGGGCCTTGGTGCGCTTTTGCCTGCGCTCTTTGGCTTGATCATTGAGGGCT
>CAYFTY010000030.1:0-13041 GCA_964346045.1 uncultured Bradymonadales bacterium
CCCCCCCTCGATAGTCGAACGACACGGCGACGACTTCTGCGAAACTCTTCAGAAGTCGCCGCAGTTGATGAGCGAGGTGCCCGTCGCTGCTGCCGCAAACGAATTCGCGACGCTGATCGTATAGCCGACAGGCCCGCCGATGGATCCTGCAGCGGCGTCTTCCATCACGCCACATGCTCGGTCAGGTAGGCCTGCACCCCGAGTTTGAACATCGGATGCTCCGAGCGTTCAGACGCCATGATGGCAAGAAGCTCGGGTGGCATATGGCGCCGCCCCCGGGCGAGCTTCGAGAGCATCTCATCTTCGTCCCCGCCCTCGACCGCACGCACCAGCGGCTCGACGTTGAGCCGATTGGCCAGAATCTCGTCGTAAACCTCGTGTGCGATCGGCGGTGCACCTTCGAACGCAATCACGCGACTCGAGACGAAATCGCGCTGCGCCTCTTCGATCCCAAGAGGCTCGCCGAAATACTCACCCACCAACATGCGTCGTACAGGTTGACGGATACGTCCCTGGGTCATGACGAGTTCGAGTCCCGTGATCTGGGATTCCGCCTCGACTTCGGGGGCTTCGTAGGTGGCTGTCGTTTCGACCTCACCCACCCTGATGTCGACCGTATGCTCGCCCGGCGTGCGATCTCGGGACGTATATCGAAGCCGATAGGTCTGTGTGCGCTCGCCAACGAAGTCGACAATGCGTTCGCCGGCTGTCGTCACATCATCGACCTCGTAGACTTCTCCATCGACCAACTCGGCCAGCTCGGGCAAGACCGAGATATCGGGCGGAGCGTCGGGTCGTCCGGGGGTCTGCAAGAAGATGCAGGGAGGCATGCGGTCGATGGCGGCGAGCAAGGCGTCACTCGGGCCGTCGATCGTTTCTCCGTCGGTGACCATTACACATGTGGTGGGCTGGGCCGAGCTTCCCCGAGCCAGAGCTGTCCAGAGACTCGAATCGGTGACTCGTGTTTCGTTGAGCCGGGTCTCGAGCTCGCTCAAATCGGTCGTCCAGTCCGCCGGGTCGAACATCTCTCCGACCTGCATATTCAAAAATTCGGCACGAGGATTGGCGGTCTGCACCATGCTCGCGATCTGGACCAGAACATCGGTAAATGTCGGGTTGCGGAATTGCTCGGGGAGGCTCGTCGAGCGATCGGTGATGAAGAGGATGCGCGGCCGTCTTTCGTTGCTCAAGAGGACGGGCGCAACCTCTTCGCCGTTGTCTTCGAGTTCGAATGCCGAGGCAGGCAAACGCTCGATCTGGTTTCCATCCGACGCTACATCCACACGCAGAGTGATCTCGGGAAATCGATTGGCTTCGGCGGCTGCCTCGACCATGTCGATCGTGGTGAGGTCGACATCGTCGGGCGACGCGATTGCGAGGCCATCGACGGTGACGCTGCCGGATTCATCGACCGTGATGCGATTTCCGCGAAGCGTGAACGCTTCGCCGATAAAGGTGTATTCTTCGCGAGTCTCTTCATCGAGATCGATGCCCTGCAGCGAGAGTACGGGAACGAAGGTCGTGAAGTGATCGATGGGCTGCAGAAGCGTGTCTTCGAGTTGGCCGGCGGGTGCAGTGCCGACCGTCACCTGGCGACCGACCAGAACCTCGTGAGGAAATAGCCCCGATACAATGACTTCTCCATCGATCGGACCGGCCGCCGTTCGAAGGCGCAATTCGATGAGTACGGGATCCCTCGAGTTCGCCGCGAACGCACCGGAAGTCGTCGTGTCGCTCGGGGATTCACCGAGCTCGAGCCCCGGCATGAATAGATTGGCCAGAGTCCATTCCTGCTCGGGCGACTCGCGAAATTGCACGATCGGAATCTGCCCGATGGCCTCGGGATCGAAGGTGAGATTCGATGCATCTCTCGGCGCATCCCGAATGAGCGATGCATGAGTCCATCGCGCGCAAGGCTTGCGCCTCGACCAAGCGAATAGTAGAGATACCGCCAGCGAGAAGATCTGAGCGCAGGAGACGTGATGAAGTCTGAAGTCGTGATGCCACAGATGGGTGAGTCAGTTGCCGAAGGCACGCTGACGCAATGGCTCAAGCAGCCTGGTGATCGAGTCGAGCGAGATGAGCCGCTCTTCGAGATGACGACCGATAAGGTCGATGCAGAGGTACCGAGCCCGGTAGAAGGCGTGCTCGTCGAGATTCGCGTCGAGCCTGGCCAGACGGTCGAGGTCAATCACGTCGTTGCGATCATCGATACCGAGGGTGAAGAAGGCGCAGTCTCCGAAACGCCCGTCGATTCTCCGAGTGACGTGCAACCTGCCGTCGAAGCGACTGCGCCTGCGGTCCCGGTGTCGACGCTGGCGGGAAGTCCGACCAAGCGTACCAATGGAAAATCACTCGACGCGGCGGCTGCCGCCGATGCCTCGGTTGAAGAACTTCGACGGACTCGTTCGACCCCGCTCGTGCGAAGGATTGCCGAAGAACATGGCATCGACAACCTCTCAGACATCGCCGGTACGGGCATCTCGGGGCGCGTCACCAAAGAAGACATTCTCGGGTATATCGAGCGTGGTGAGCATCAGCAGGCCGCAGTTGCGCAGGCTCGCGGACCTGCGCGTCCGCAGCGGGATTATCACCTGCCCGACATCGAGATCGGAGATCGTGATCGCATCGAGACGATGACCCCGCAACGTCAGGCGATCGCGCGTCACATGATTGCGAGCCGCGCGACGAGCGCACATGCGCAGACCGTGCACGAGGTCGACTTCACCAACGTCGCGGCCGCACGCAACGCGCTGAAGGCCGACTTTGCCGAGCGCGGAGTGCGCCTCACGTACACCGCCTTTCTCATCAAGGCACTCGCCGAAGCGCTCGTCGCTTTCCCGATGCTGAATTCGTCGCTCGAGGGGGATGATACCGTCATCTATCGCGGCGACATCAATATCGGCATGGCGGTCGACGTCGGCGAGAGCCTGGTCGTGCCGGTCATCAAAAACGCCGACGAGCTCAGCCTTCTCGGTTGCGCCCGGGCGGTCGTCGACCTCGCCGAAAGAACGCGCGCCAAGCGCCTGAAGCCCGAAGAAGTCAAAGGTGGAACGTTCACGTTGACCAATCCCGGCATTTTTGGAAGCGAATACGGCGTGCCCATCATCAATCAGCCGCAGGTCGGCATCCTGGCTACGGGCGCGATCAAGAAGCGCGTCGTCGTCGATCAGGCGACCGATGGCATCATGGTGCGTCCGACCTCGATGTGGTGCATGTCTTTCGACCATCGGGTCGTCGATGGCGCCACAGCCGATCGCTTCATGCTGAAGCTTCGAGAGATCATCGAAAACTGGAGCGTCTGATGAGACGACTCGTGGCGGGAAGTCTGATGCTGGCACTCGTCGCCAGCACACAACCGGCCTTTGCTCAGCAAACCCGCCAGGTCGAGGAATCGACCATGGCCAAAGCGGCGGTGCGCGAGGGTGTGCGTATGCTGCGCGACCACGCTGCGTCGATGCGAAGTGCGCAGGGCTGGGGAAATATCGTGGGCGGCCTGATCATGGGCGGGCTCAGCGGCTGGCTTCTGGTCGATGGCATCAGTGACGACAGCACCGGAGAGGTCGTGCTGGGCTCGGCATTTGGAGTCGTAGCTGCCTCGAATATCGTCAGTGGCATCTACACCCTGGGGCGAGGTTCGGCCATCGAGCAGACCTCGGTCTTGATCCTCGAGAGCGACAAAGATCTGGCGACGACCGGTTATATCTTGCTTGCGCACGAAGCCGAGCGCGCCCGCCAGGAGCGTATCCTCGGAGGCATGCTCGGAATCGCCAGCAGCCTCGGGTCGGGGCTCTTATTGATCCCCGTTCTCACCGATGATCAGGAAAATAGCTTCGTCGGACTCAGTGATACGGTCTGGGTGATCATCATCTCATCGACCGGCGTCCTCGGCGTGGTCAACGGAGCGATTTCGCTCTTGAGCGAGTCCGTCCCCGAGCAAATTTTCGGCAAGGTGAAGAGCGTTGTCGGAAGGTCTGAAGTCTCTTGGATGATCGGTCCCGGAGCCATCCGAGACAGCGAGCAAGAGATCCGACCGGCGCTGACTCTCGGCGTTCGCTTCTGATTCCATCCTGCATGTCTATCGAGGGCCCACGTTTTCGAAACGCCACAGCTGCGTATCGAGGGTCTCGTCGGGCGTTAGATAGACCCGGTAGGTACCCGAAAGATCGAGGATGCCCAGCGAGTGCCCCGCGTGCGCCTGGGTTTTGACGCGATAGGTAAGCGGACTTTGGGGGGCCGACTCACCCGATTCAGCCACAGGTTCGAACTCCCACTTCTGGGCTGCGCTCGACGCGTCGGTCGTCGCCAGCCTTACGACGCTCGTGGGATCGCCCATATCCACGAGAGTCTCTCCGCTCAGTGACTCCCCCGCATTCTGCGGGCTCGAAATCAGATATGAGCCGTCGTCCTCTCGGTCGAGGCCCCATCGGGCACTCGAATCGGCAGCATCGGGAAGCGTCACCGCGCTATCGGCGTAGCCGCCGGTGCTGCCATCGACAGCCATCGACCGCGGCTCGCCTTCGTTGGTGAACGTATAAAGGTAGTTTGAGTCGAAGAGGGTCGTCGCAAATCGCAATTCGCGGGGTGGAAGCGGCGCCCCGGCGCTCGAGAGTACGCCATCGATCTCGACGTGGTAGACCGTGCCAAACTCGCGCCAGCGGCCGTCCTCGGGCTCGACGATGATCGTGTTCCCGCTGACCGAAAAATTGGCCATCACCCGCTCGCGCGACACCCGCTGGTCGGCGAGATGGGTTTCGGCATGAATGACGATCGTGTCGTTGGTGCTCGATTCGAGCTCGGTCTCTGAAGAGAGCGTCAGAATCAGCGAGGTATCAATGTCCGCGTCGTCAGATTCGTCGGCGGGTGCCGACGCCACGAACTCGATCGAAGGAATGGTCGTGAAACTCCAGGTGAACGCGCCCGTTTCGTTCTGGTTGCTGCGCACATCGTCGGTGACGGTCACCGTATAGGTCTGCATCGGCTCGAGGTTCTCGCCGGGGCGAAAGAAGATGTTCAATTCGTCGACCAGAAACTCGCCCTCGACGGGATTGTCGAACGAGTCGACGACGCGAAACGAATCCTCGTCGACCGTCTCGGGGTCGACGTTCGAGGTGTAGGTAATCGAAATCTCGGTATCGACGCGAACATCGCGAGCACCATTTTCGGGATTGGTACCTTCGACGCCCATCTCTTCGAGCTCTTCGGCTTCGGCCGTCGTAAAGCTCGCGCGACGCACCGACGCGGGTGTGTTGCCATCGGGGTCAGCGACCTCTCGCGTGACGACGATATCGTACTCGGTGAGCGGGTCGAGCAATTCGTCCGGCTGAATCGACACCTCAGCTCCGTCGATGCTGATTTCGGCCTGGACCTTACCGTCTGTGGCTTCGATAAAGACCGTGTCGAAATTGACGGTCTCGGGATCCATGGCCTCGCTGAAGACCACCGTCGCGACCACGTCGCGCGCCACGTCGATTGCTGCATCCGCCGGACTGAACGAGACCACGCCCGGTGTGTCTGGGTCGAAATTGTTGCCCGTCGAGTTATTGGTCGATCCGGTATTATTCTCGGTCGAAGAGCTACTCTCGTTCGATCCGCAGGCGAGCGAGATCGAAAGAAGAGCGGCGAGCAAGAGATGGAGGTTTCGCATGAAAGTCCCGTGCAGAGTCGCCGCGAAGACTACTTGTCGCAGCGCATCGATACAACCCGTCAGAGTCGCTTGCCCACCGAACCTCGGCACGCAGCGGTCACATTTGAAGCCGTTGAATCTCGTTTTCGGTTTCGCTGCTCGCTGAAAGCTGCTCGCTGCTCGCTGCTCGCTGATCGCTGTTCGCTGCCCGCTGTACGACGCTCGGCCTTCTGCGATACGTTGATAGCTAACTCGAAGACGAGCCGCCGCCTGAACGCTGACCAACGCAACCAGACCGCCGAACGCCATGAAAGACAAGAGATTCGTGATCACGGGAGATTTCGACGACCTCGAGCACGAGGAGATCGCCAGCAGCCTCGGCGAGCTGGGCGCAACCCGCGCCGATGCGATCAACAGGTCCGTCGACGCCGTCTTTGCGGGAAAGAAGGCTGATGAAGATGTGGTCAAGAAGGCCCGCGCCTACGGAATCCCCATCTTGCGACGCTGGCAATACGACGGTTTGCTCAAAGGCCGTAGCCTCGCCGAGATGGCCGAGCTCGGAGACGACGGCCCGCGCGAATTCGATAAAGGACGCACCGTGAAAATCGTCAGCGGACCTGAGGGCGTCGGCATGATCGGCGAGATCTTCTGGTGGGGACCTTCGAAATTTGGTGCGGGCATGAGGGCTGGCATCGAGGGCGTCGACGGCGAAAAATACTGGATCGACGAAAAACACCTGGGCTGGCCCGACGAAGAAATCAAATCCAAAGACGAGCAACCGCTTGGCAAAGGCTCGCCTGTCAAAGTTACCGGCGGTGAACACGAGGGAAAATCCGGCGAGATCTTCTGGTGGGGCAAGTCGAAATACGGGGCCGGGATGCGCGCCGGCGTCAAGACCTCAGAAGACGAAACGCTCTGGGTCGACGAGAACGATCTGACGCGATCGAACGATTGACCGGTGAGGTCACCAGACCACCAGAACGAGCAGCCGCTTCGTATCTCTGGCCTACAACGCCGAGTACGTGGCGAAATGTCTTTCGAATCGACCTGATGACGTAACGGTCACGCGGCGTCCCCGCAACTCGACCTTCGGACTTCAGAGCCTGCGCAGACTGGAAAGTCCGGGCGAAATCCGTCACGATCGAAACATCCGAGAATTCGAGGAGCCATGAATCATCGCCGCTTCATGTTGGCGCTTTTGCTCGTTGTTTGTGGTTGTGCAGCCGATCCGGGGCTGCCGCCGAGCGATGCGGGTACAGCCGACGACTCGGCTCAGCCGGTCGATATGCAGGACCTCGGCATCGAAGATCTGGGGGGCGACCTCGTCGAAGATCTCTCGGATGTCTCGATCGATCTGCCCGACGCCACTGAGGATATCGGCCCCGATATCGCAATCGATATGACATCCTGCGACGCCGGTATGATCTGCTCGGGCGAGTGCGTCGACATCCAGAACGACATCGAACACTGCGGCGCCTGTGATACACCCTGCGTGGCGCCGATGCATGCGTCGGTCGACTCGTGTAGCGAGGGTTCGTGCGTCTTTGTCTGCGATTCCGAACGCAGCGACGCCAACGGCGATCTCTACGATATGAATTCGGACGGCTGCGAGTCGGACTGCGTGCCCGATGGCCCCGAGGTCTGTGACGGAAAAGACAACGACTGTAATGGGACGGCCGACGATGGCATCGTCGGCCCGGCCTGTTCGACCGGGCTCGAGGGCATCTGCGAAGCCGGCACCGATACCTGTGTCAGCGGAGCTTTCCAATGCGTGCAAAACGAAATGGCGCGCGCCGAAGTCTGCAACGGCGTCGACGATAATTGCGACGGCTCGAGCGACGAGGGCTGTCCAGACTCGGTCTCGCTGAGCAATTTTCGAGCTAGCCCGCAGTACGGAGGCACCGGGGGCACGATCTTTCAGACCCAGTGCCCGATCGGCATGGTGCTCTCTGGCATCAACGGGCGAACAGACCAGAAGGTCGATCGCGTACAGGGGCGATGTCGAGGCCTCGAATTCGTCGAAGATTCTTCGGTCGATCCCTTCGAATATCGCGCCGAGGCCAGTGGCACCGGGCTGAATCTACCCTCGCAGGGCGGAACCGGCGGAACCGCAACCTCGGCCTTCTGCCCGAGCGGCGAGATGGTAATCGGTATCTTCGGGCGCTCGGGAAGCGACCTCGACCAGCTCCAGGTCAAATGCGGCATCGTGAACATCGAAGATACCGGCTCGGGCTTCATGGTGCGACGCGTGGCCACGATCGACCGCAACCTCGGTGGCGGCAATGGCGGCGCCGCCTTCACCTATACATGCCCGGGCGAATCAGTCGTGACCGGTATATTCGGCCGTGATAGCTCGGTCATCGACGCGATCGGGGTGCAATGCGCCGATGTCGGTTTCACCACCCGTTAACTTGAGTCGCGTTCTCGCGCTTGCTAGCGTCTGCGCTTTCTGGTCTGAGTTCGTATAAGAAATGCAACGATTTTTGATGATCTTTCTCGCTGCCGGCCTGATGGGCTGCGGCTCTGACGACAAATCCGATTCGACCGCCGAGCCCGAGAGTGCCGATGCTGCAGATGTCCGGACCACGGACACCTCAGCCGACATGGGATCGGATATGTCGAACCCCGCCATCTCGCAGCTCGAGAAAGAAGAGCAGCGAAACGGTGACCCACAACGCGGGTACGACTATCTCCTCGGCGGCGAATACACGGGCTGCGGACTTCCAGAGCGCGTCTACTCTATCGCTTCGGGGCTCGAGTTGCTTCCCGGCGGCGAGCCAGCTCCGGTTCGTGAGAGCGATCTGCCCTATTTTCTATCGAAATTCGAAACCGAAAATGGCGAGTCGGTCGTCGGTCCGAATTGCCTGACCTGTCATGCCGGTCAGGTCGAGGGTGAGCTCGTAATCGGCGCACCAGGACTGGGTTTCGACTATGGAGGCCTCGCGGCAGACGCCGAGCAGCTACAGCGAAACCGAGACGTGGTTTCGCAGCAGTTGAACCTCACCGACGCCGAGATCGCCGAGCTCGATAAATTCGCCGAGAGATTGGCCACGATCGCACCCTACGTGCGGCCCCGGGTGACCGGTGTCGCCAATCCCGCGGATAATCTGGCGGCGATCCTCTTTGCGCACCGCGATCCGCAGACTCTCGAATGGTCCGATGAGCCGCTTCTCGAGCCGCCACCCGAATACGTCGTGCCCGTGGATACGCCGCCCTGGTGGCGCATGTCCAAGAAGAACGCGATGCTCTACAACACGGCCGGTCGTGGGGATCATGCGCGCATCATGATGGCCGCTTCGACTCTCTGCGTGGACGATATCGAACACGCGCGCCGCATCGACAGCAATATGGGCGACGTGCACGCCTACATCACGTCCATCGAGGCGCCCGAATATCCTTATGAGGTCAGCCAGGAGGCTGCAGAGCGCGGTGAAGAAGTCTTCGGACAGCACTGCTCGCGATGTCATGGGACCTACGGCACGCCTGCCGAAGAGACCTATCCCAATCTGCTCGTATCGGTCGAAGAGGTCGGCACCGACAGTGCGCTCGCCGATGCCGCATCACAGTTCTCAGACCGCTTCATCGACTGGTTCAACACGGGCTTCTACGGCGAGTCGGCGCGTCTCGATCCACAGGATGGATATATCGCGCCGCCGCTCGACGGCATCTGGGCGACCGCCCCCTTCTTGCACAATGGTTCGGTGCCGACTCTGGAAGCACTCCTCGATTCGTCGAAACGACCGACCTACTGGCGCGTGCGACTCGGGCTCGACCAGGAGGCGATGGGGCTTCCCTACGAAGAAGCGACCGCCGACGAGTCTGGCTCGTTCTTTGTCTACGACACGACCGAATACGGATATGGCAACGCAGGCCATACCTACGGAGACGTGTTGAGCGATGCGCAGCGCCGCGACCTGCTCGAGTACCTGAAGACCCTTTAGAACTTTTGACCGACGAGGCCGTTCAAAGCCATACTCGGTCGAGACTCTCGCGTGCATTCCGGGGTTGCCCTTGTTCATATCTGGGCAACATGCTCTGATTGGGCCATGCATGAACTACTCGACCATCCCGTCATTTCTTCACGGTATTTCTTCCCGCGACGCTCGGCGCCAGGCACCGAACACCGCATCGATGTGGAGGTCGATGGGGCGACGCTCGCCTGCGCTTGCTGGGACTTTGGTGCCGAGCGCACGCTCGTGCACTTTCATGGAAATGGCGAAGTCGTCGCCGACTGGGAGGATGTCTTTCCCGCGATGGCCAGGCGTCTCGAGTTGAACCTCTTCATGGCCGAATACCGAGGCTACGGGGCGTCGAGCGGAACCCCCAGGTTGGGCGAGATGCTCGAAGATGTCGAGGCCATCGCCGATGCTGCAGGAGATCGTCTGATCGTCTTCGGCCGCTCGGTCGGCTCTATCTATGCCATCGAGCTCGCAGACCGACGTGAAGTCGAAGGCCTGGTGCTCGAAAGTGGCATTGCCGACATACTGCAGCGCATTTTATTGCGGGCTGAACCTCACGAACTCGGCAGCGATCGTGAAACCCTCGAGACCGTCTTCGACGCCCATCTGAATCATGCAGCCAAACTCGGTCGTTACGATGGACCACTCTTGATCATGCATACGATTCACGACCATCTCGTGGGTGTCGACCACGCCCATAAAAATGCCCTCTGGGCGGCCGGTGATGTGACGAAGAAGCTATTCGAACAGGGCGATCACAACTCGATTTTTGCGTATAATCAAAACGCCTACGAAGCCACGATCCGCAAATGGCTCGAGTCGCTTTGAGCCGGCGCCGAGTTTGGCATCGGTTGTGGGTTCATCTCGAAAATTGAATACATTGCCCCACAGGGTCGTCTCACCGACCATGAACGGTACGAATTTCTATGTATTGCTATTCGCCCTCTTGCTCGCACCATTGACCGCCGATGCGCAGGTCACTTTCATCTCGGAAGATCCAAGTCCAGATACGACGGGCTGCCAGAACCCAGCGGCCGCGTTTCATGCGAACGGCGACGTCGTGATGGTCGACTATCACGGACAGTGGCTCACTCATGACGATGGAAAGAAGACTCAGAATGGCGGCTATGAATATCAGGGCTGCGAGATTGAGAGAGTCTATCGAATGACTGCAGCCGGAGATCTCGTCTGGGAACTTCGGCCCACGAACTCAGCAGAACAAATCGGATTTGCTCGTCACGATAGACTGCAGTCGATGGCGGCGCTTCCAGGGGGCGAGACGGTGATCACCGCCAGTGAGAATATCTTCGATGACGAAATGAATGTGACAGTGATCGCCGTCGATGAAAAAGGTGCCATTAAATGGCATACTAAAACGAAGCAGGCTCCCAAATTCGCGAGCGCGCGTGTCCACGCAAGCTCGAGTGGAGAGCTTTTCGTCGACTACAATTTCACGAATTACGCCTACGAAGGCGGAAGACTCAGACTCGCCGAAGGGCCGGCGTACAGGGTCGGAGAGAATCAGATGCGCGAAGTTCTCGTACGCCTCGATCCCGCAACCGGAGCCATCGTATGGCAAAAGAGTGTGGGTGGCGTCGTGTCGGTCGAAAACGGCGAAATTCTCTATCTCGACACCCGGTTCAAATACGGAACGCCGTCTCGCGAGCGCCATCGGATCCAGCGGATGACCTATACGGGGAAGCCTATTTCGAGCGCCTGGACCCGCTGGCTCGAAAATGAGACGAGGTTTTCGGCGCAGCGTTTTGGCGACAAGCTCGTGCTTTCGACCCGCGTCGAGCACCGGGACGGCAGACGCGTGAAAGAGCGCTCGGGACGGCTGCGGGTTTTTGATTTCAAGGGAAAGCTCGTTTCGACGCGCGAGATCTCGGACAGTACCGTACTCGCACATCGCGGCAGCGGATGCTCCTTGCATCTCGTCAGCCCGACAGAATGCGACCGCTCGCGCCATGGTCGCGAATATTGTTCGACGGCTTCACTCGATGTGACGACCCTGGTGAGCCTGGACGATCCTGGCGTTACGTCGCGCATCCGGATCCCACGAGGCGTATTTGCCACCTCAGACCTGCGCGCCACCAGTACGCGTGACGGACTCTGGGTCAACGGTATCACCTACTACGGCAAAACTCGCGCTCCGGCCGTGACCATCGTTCGCACGCTGGATGAGGCACGACCGAGGGTCACCGAGAAACGCTTCGTCTGGGAACCAAAGCCTCGGAAGCCAGCGCAAAAAGAGCTCCAACTCGTGTTCTGAGCATCTATAAGCGAAGGGCCTCGAAAACGGGCAGCGGACCTTCTTCGATGTGCGGTGTCTCTCCCTCGGGCCCGGCCAGGCCTTGGGCTACATGCTTGTACCCACCAGGATCGAAACGAGTCACTCAGCCGACCTGTGAAAGGACGGCGGCCCCCACGAGTACCTTCTGTTCAAAAATGCCTGAATCCTCGATACTCCCGGCGTGAATCTACTCAACGTCAACAATCTGAGGATGTCTTTCGGCGTCGACGTCGTCTTCGATGGCGTCGATTTCGGTGTCGATGAGGGCGAGCGAACCGCCGTGGTGGGTCCGAACGGCTGCGGAAAATCCACGCTCTTTCGGCTCCTCGCTGGCGAGTTGACGCCCGACGACGGCGAGATCGTCTATCGCGGCGACACGACGGTCGCCAGACTCTCGCAGGACGTGGACTTCGAGCCCGATGATACGCCGCGAGACATCGTGGCCCGGGCGATGCGAGAGGTGCGCGAAACGATCGAAGCCTACGAGTCCATCACGACCAAAATTGGCGAGGCCGGTCAGCACGGTGACGCCATCGACGAGCTGCTCGAGCGGCAGGGAGAGCTGCAGGAGCGCATCCGCAAACTCGGCGGCTGGGATTGGGAGTACCGCGTCGAAGAAATGCTCGATCGACTGCGAGTTTCAGAGTGGCTCGACAAGCCGGTGAACGTGCTCTCGGGCGGCCAAAAACGCAGAGTGGACCTGGCGCGCGTGCTCCTCGAATCGCCCGACCTGATGCTTCTCGACGAGCCGACGAATCACCTCGACAACGCGACGGTCGAATGGCTCGAAGGATGGCTGCGCGAACAGACGCGCACGCTGCTGGTCATCACCCACGACCGCTATTTTCTCGAGCGAATCGCCGATCGGATCCTCGAGGTCGAGCGTTCGAATTTCTTCGATCATCCCGGAGACTACCACGTGTTCATGGAGCGCAAACTCCATCGCATGGAAGTGCGAAAACGGACCGAACACAAACGCCAGAAAGAGCTCGATAAAGAACTCGACTGGCTTTCGGGCAGCGTCAAAGCGAGCAACGCACGCTCGAAGAAGAGACTCGACGAAATCGAGGCTCTGCAGGCGCAGGAGCCCGGCTTTATCGAAAGGCGCCTGGACTTCGATTTTGCACCTCCCGGAGGCTACAGCGACGTGATCCTCGCTGGCT
>CAYFTY010000031.1:0-13040 GCA_964346045.1 uncultured Bradymonadales bacterium
GACTCCCACGGCTCGCACGGCCGAGTCGACCTGTCTGGCGTACCCGCCGTTATCGGCCACGTACTGGTTGAAATTCTTGAGCAGGTCGATGAGCTCTTGATGCGACTCGAGAAGATCTTGCTGCTCGCTCAAGGTCTCGAAGATCGACGACGAGTCGCCGGTGATCGCTTTGACGGCACGCACGGCTTTTTCATGGCCGGGCTGCTCGTAGAACCATTTGTCGGCCGCCACGAAACGATCGAAATCTTCTTTGTTGGCCGGTCGCGCGATCGCCTCGCCGAGCTTCGAAAGATCGAAGTCGTATCCGTCGGGCAAGATGCGCTCTTGCAGATCGGTGAGTTCGGGGCCCTTGATATCTTCGACCGAGATATCAGCCGTGAGCTCACGCACCTTTTCGTAGGCTGCATACGACGCGTAGACCATGATGCCGGTCGCAATCGCGATCACCAGAAAGGCGACGCAGCCGCAACCACCGAGGACTTTGAGGACTGTCTTTCCACCCGAAGATTCACTCATCAGACGAGTACTCCTGCAATCGTTGCCGTCATGAACGCAGCAATCGTACCAGCAATCATAGCCCGGAACGCAACCTTGGCGAGATCATGTTTACGATCGGGAGCGATGCCGCCGATTCCACCGAGCTGGATGCCGATGGAACCAAAATTCGCAAAGCCACAGAGCGCGTAGGTCGCAATAATCACCGACCGGTCCTGCAACTGGATCTCGGGGTCGCCCAGCATCTTCTGTAGTTCGGCGTAGCCCACGAGCTCGTTGACGACCATCTTGGTGCCCAGTAGCTGCCCGATGTGCACCGAGTCAACCCACGGCACGCCCATCACCCAGGCAATGGGGCTGAAGATATAGCCCAGCAACTGCTGCAGCGTGAGCGGATCGGTCATGAAGAGCGACTGCGGCCACGCGATGAGGGCGTTGACCAGGCCAATGAGCGCGAGGAACGCCAGGAGCATCGCACCGACGTTGAGCGCCAGTGTGAGCCCCTCGGCTGCACCGCGGCTCGCCGCGTCGAGCACGTTTACGTCTTCTTTTTCGAAGTTCATCTCGAGCTCGCCCATGGTTTCGGGCGTCTCGGTCTCAGGCCACATGATCTTTCCGATCACGAGCGCTGCCGGTGCCGACATCACGCTGGCGGCGATGAGGTGCCCGGCGATATCGGGGAAGACGTCCTGCAGCATCCCCACGTAGATCGCCATCACGCCACCGGCGACGGTCGCGAAACCTCCGGTCATCACCGTCATGATCTCGGACATCGTCATGTCGTTTACGTAGGGTTTGACGACGAGCGGAGCCTCGGTCTGTCCGACGAAGATATTGGCGGCGGCCGAGAGGCTCTCGGCACCCGAAGTATTCATCGCCTTCTGCATCACCATCGCAAAGACGTGCACGATGCGGTGCATCACGCCGAGGTGGTAGAGGATCGTCATCAGCGACGAGAAAAAGATAATGGTGGGCAGCACGGCAAAGGCAAAGTTGATGAGCGCCGGCTCCCATTGGTTGGTGACAAAGCTCTCGAAGATGAACGAGCTTCCCTGGCTGGTGAATTCGAGCAGGCTCGCGACGGCCTGCGTCGCGGCATCGAAGGCGTACTCACCACCGGGCACGAAGAAGATAACAGCGGCGAATGCGAGCTGCATCGTGACGCCCACGCCGACCAATTTCCAGTTCACAGCCTTTCGATTATTCGAAAAGACCCACGCCAGGCCGATGAAAAACACGATGCCAAAGAGGCTCACCAGCCGCTCGAGGATCGTCGAAGCAGAGCCTTCGCCGATCTTACGGGTGAACGCCGGTTGCTGAGCCTGCTCCTTTGCCTGATCGCCGTTTGCAACCGCGTCGGTTGCTGCTTCGCCGGCTTCGCCCGCGTTACCCTGATCCCCCGACTCTCCCTGGAGTGCATCGTCATTCGGCTCGAGCTCGCGCTCTTTGGGAGCAACTTCGCCTTCTTCACCGATCGGCGCAGCGTCTTGCTGATCTCCGTCGAGATGCTGCTCTTCTTGAGCGGCGGTCTGCGCCACCGAGTCTTTGGAGGGACCCACCATCATCCCGGTGAAAATCACGCCGATGCAAAAACAGAAGACGAGCCAGGCCGCGATCTGCATGCCCCGGCTTCGCCCAAAACGCGAACCCATCATAATCAAATACCCGTGCATTCGAGCCTCTCGGCTCGGTGAAGCGTTTCCTTAGAGCGTGCACGTTGTAGCGACTGCCTCTGCGCGTGGCAACGCGCGCGATCGAAAATGAAATTGGAATGGGGTCTTCGCCAGCGGCAATTTCCATGTCTCGGCCGATGATTGTGTGAGCCGAGATTTCCGGCTTGCGGCGTCAGCGTCCGGCCAGCGCTATTCAGCCTCGACCGAAATCTCGTACCACTCGAGCCCATCATCGAAATCGATCACGCGAAAGACGGTCGGAAGTTTCGCGGTCGCTCCCCCGCGAAATACGGGTAGGTCGCGGTCGATGCGCACGCGAGCGTAATCGTGTTTATGGCCGTGTAAGACCGCAGATGCACCAAAGCTCGAGCACCACGAGATGAACGACTCGTAATTTCGCAAAGGACGCATCGATGGCGTGTCTGCGTCTTCGGGCTCGGGCCGCACATGGTGATGTACGACCGCGATCCATGGCTCTTCGATCTGCGGCGCCAGGGCTTCGTATTGCGAGCCTGGCACGTCTCCGTGGGAGAGGTATCCCTCGATCTCGAGGCTCTCGAGTTCGTCGTCGTCGCGCTCCTCGAGCGGCAGTCCGCAGAAGCTATCAAAGAGAGCAAACCCCAGCCCGGCGTGCCGCTCGAATCGCGGATAGTCACCGTAGGAATGCGCAAATTCTTCGGGGTGATCTGGCGACTCGATATCGTGATTGCCGGGGATGACGACCCAGGGCCGGCCGGTCTCTTCGAGACACTCGCGCACCCACTCGAGGCTCACCACATCATCGGGAAAATGCACGAGATCGCCCGAGACAACGATCACATCTACCTCGAGGTCTTCGACGACCTCGAGGATTCGATGGAAGACGCGTTTTTCGTCGGGGTCGCGACCCTTCCCGATATGCAGATCGCTGAGATGCACCACCCGAGTGCCCGAAGGTGCGGGAATCTCGTCGACGCCGGTGAAGACGAGCTTCATTTCACCGCCGGATTCAGCCTGAGGACCGTGCCCTGCCCCTCGGTCATCGTCGGGAAGTACTGATCGCCATTATCAGGCGCCGCAGGGAACATGAGGTTTTCGGCATCGGGACAGCTACGGCCCTGGCTCACGATCGAGTCACAGACCGGGGTGTCTTCGATGGGGTCGGTATCGCCGACGAGGCTATCGAAAGCGGCTTCGTCTTCGCCGCCGATGCCATGAATAACCTCGGTCGTGTGGCGCAATCCCAGGTAGTGGCCAATCTCGTGAGCCATGATGTGGGCGACGAATTTATTGTCGAACCCGAGGTCTCCAACACCGAAAACAAGGCCATTGCCCGAGTTTCCGTGCATGCCAGGAGGCCCCGGAATACTCGCCGAAATGCCGAGGAGTGAGCTCCCGTTGTCTCCGATCAAAATGTCCTCAACGAGGAAGACATCGATGGAGAGATGCCCGTCGAGCGTTTCGTCAGGTGCCTGCCCGAACGCGGTCAATCGCTTCATGTCCTCGAGCGCCCGCACGAAAGTGTATCGCTCAACGATCTCGTCCGAGGCGTCATAGAAACGGATGGTTCCGAGGGAGACACCTGCTTCGGCATAAATTTCATCAAAGCGGGAGAAGACCTCAGCGAGGTTTTCATTATCGGGCGCCGACTCTGCTGTGAGGCCTTCGACGCCGACGAGATGCACATTGAGATCGAGCGTCGTGCCCTCGTTTGCCTCGAGCACATAAAGACAGGGTGGTTCGGCGTCGGCGGTCATATTCATCGTGTAGGTTCCAGGAGCCACGAGATCTGCGTATTGAGGCGCATAGGGCACCTGGATCGGCCAGTCGAACGAAATCGTCGAGTAGGTGCCGATCGCTCGGACGTCGTAAAGCGAGAGTTCGGTAGCTCGCAGATTATGATGTCGATATTCGTCGATGAGATCGATGTTGATCCCACCCGGCCCGAGGATGGCCACAGGGCTCACCTGACCGCGCCCCACGATGGGTACGACCACGAATCCATCGGTATCGTCGGGGATCTCGAAATCGACCTGATAGCGAACGCCGCTCGTGCCCATGCCGACTTCGCGGGCGTTACACGTGATGTCGAGCACCTCCCGGGTCGACGCATATTCGACCATCGGCGGCTCGGAATCCGACGGTAGACAGACCAGCGTACCCGACGATTCACGACACGAGAGCCCCAGGCGACAATCGCGGGTATCAGTACAGCGTTGAATGCACGCCTCGTCGACGACGCCCGGCATTTCAGCGCATATCGAACCGCTGCCGCAGGCATCACAATCTCGCGAGAGGCAGTAGCCCTGATCGACCCCGCTCTCACAGACGAGGCCCGCATCGCAATTCTCGTCCGAATCGCAGCGGGCGCCGTACGCCCCGACTGGAGGTCCGTCGTTGAGCGAGGGTACACAGATGCGACGAGAGTTGATCTCCTGACATTCGTATTGATCACGGCAATCGGCCGAACTCTCGCAGCCCAGCAGGCAGGCCGAAGATCCCTCGACCACGCCGGAGACGCAGACGCCGCCTTCGCCGTTGCAATCTTCGTCGTCGTTGCAAGTCAGGGTGGTGCAATACCCACCGGGCCAGCCACTCGATCGCGTGAGGCAGGCTCGGCCGTCGCAATTTCCGTTGGTCACGCAGGGAGACCCATCGTTGCCGTCGAAGCCGTCGGGCACGAAGATGTTGTTCTGCGATTCGTCTTCGCCGCCGCATGCGAATGCAAAGAGCGTCAGAGCCAGCGCCAGAAACAGATTGTGAGGGGTCATACGGAACACAGCCCTGAGTTTACTCGGAGCACGGCCGTCGTTCCAGTCATTCGAACGCGTAATTGAAGACCTTGCTTTCTTGTTCGTCGAGAAAGCGCAACGTGACGACACGCACGTCTTCCGGCTTTCCCATGTAGATGTCCAGGAACGACTCGCGCACGATACGTTCCCACGTCTTTTCTTCGATCCCGGTCGCGATCGGCGTCAGACCAATCCAGAGATTGTCGCCATTACGCTCGACGAAAAGGGTACCGACCTGCTCTTCGACGCCTTCGTGGCTGTAGACGAGCTTGTGAATCGCGTCCTCAGACTCGAATGGGTTACGAACCGAAACGCGGATCGGCAAGATACGAATCTCTTTGCGCTCGGCCTCGCCCAGATCGATGAAACTCTCTTCGGTGGCCAGGGCTCGCAGCAATACGAAGTCTTCTTTTTTGCTCTCGAGACGCCAACGCCAGAAATGATCCGCACGAACCCGGTAGGTGTCGGTGTTGCGGCCTCGTACGATCAGAAAGGCCCCATCGAAGGTATAATCTCCGCTCTCTTTTTCGGTCCAGCTCTCGTCGCGGATCGTATAGAGGGCGAAGGTTCCGTCGAGCCGAAATCGATACACGAAGATACTGCGATCTCCGGGATCGTTCGGGTCGACCGAAGCCGGGATATAATACCAGGATCCACGAATGGCTTCGGGTAGAGGCCTGTCCCGCATGAGAGCTACTCCTCTAGCACTGCTATTGGCAGGGGAATCGTTGCGGCGAGTCGGCCTGTGACCTGTGCGGCCCACGCTTTCTGAGCATCTCGTGTTCCCGCCGGGTCAGGGGCGGTCAATTCGATGCGTCGAGTGCGAAGAGCGCTGGTCTGGGCCAATCCCAATACCTCACCGTCGAGTATGACTCCCCACCTTTTTACATTGGATCGCGGCGGTGCGGCAAGACGATTGGCGAGCGCTTTGGCAAAGACGAGCGTGATATAGGGGGCGCCCACCGGACTCACCTGACGCTTCACCTCGACGATTTCGTCCTGATCAGCGAGGCGTATCGCCGCAGTATATGTACGCCATCCACCCTCTTTGACCGGGGCCAGGACCACCTGAAGACCCGGCAGATGCACGCGGCTCACGACCTCTTCGAGAGGCTTTCGAGTCGGGCTCCATAGATAGGTGTACTCGTCGGCGCCACGTTCGCCGCGAATCTCGATCGACTTGCCGAGAATGCTGGTGAGCTGAGGCCAGGCGATGGCACCAGGCCTCAATTCGCGAATGGTGAGCATGCCCGGAGACACGATCAACGAGGTGTACCAACCGGTCGGATGCTTTGGACGAATGCGCACGTCGATGGTGCCTTCGCGGGTGAGCTCGAGCTCGCTGTGTTTGACCTGTGCCGCGTCG
Source organism: uncultured Bradymonadales bacterium (assembly GCA_964346045.1). Lineage (GTDB taxonomy): Bacteria > Myxococcota_A > Bradymonadia > Bradymonadales > Bradymonadaceae > CAYFTY01. The sequence goes on from CAYFTY010000031.1 coordinate 6,306, forward strand.
AGCCTCTTCTCGAGCCGGTCCCGCGTCTCTTCGAGGACTTTCTGCTGCGTCTTCGCATTTTGAGATACACCCACGCTCTCGTCGACGCGCTGTGAGATCACCACTTCGAGCGAGATGAGCTTGTCGTCAGCGTGCGCGACGCCGAGCCCCATGAAGAACACGATGAACCATGCGAAGAGTCGTTTCATTCACATCTGCTGGCTTACGTAGTCGATGAAGTCGATCTTGGTGAGAATGCCGACGAGACGGCCCTGGTCGACCACGATCACAATCTTGTTCTGCTTGAAAAACTGGCCGACGACGCTGACTGCAGTACGCGGCTCGACGACGGCGAAATTCGACTCGATCAAGTCATCCACGGAGTCTTCTCCGTGACCTTTGGCGAGCAGATGGTTCAACACGTCATTTTCGGCCACGATTCCCACAACACCATCGGCGTCCATGACGGGGAGCTGGCTGATCCCGTGCTCTTTCATCAACGAGATCACTTCATTGACGGGCTGTCCGAGGCGGCTGGTGATGACTTCCTGCTTATGTCCACCGCTTGCAGCCAGGATGTCGGTGACCGAACCTCCACCACCGTCTGTGTCCAGGAATCCATTCTCACGCATCCACTCATCGTCGAAAATTTTCGAGAGATAGCGCGAATACGAGTCGCACATGATCACGACGATATTCAGCTCTTCATCGAAACGCTCGGCGTATTTGATCGCTCCGCAGACCGCGCCCCCCGAAGACCCGCCGGCAAAGATGCCTTCTTCGCGCACGAGCCGTCGTGTGTACTGGAAGCATTCCTTGTCGCTGACGCGTACGACCTCGTCGACCACGTCGAAATTCATGGTCGAAGGCAAAAAGTCTTCACCGAAACCCTCGACGAGATAGGTATTCGCTTCGGTGAGTTTGCCCGTCTTGAAATAGTCGTAATAGAGCGATCCGATCGGGTCGATGCCCACGATCTTGACGTCCGGATTCTGTTCTTTGAGATAACGACCCGTCCCGCTGATGGTGCCGCCGGTGCCCATCGTAGCCACGAAGACGTCGATCTCACCATCGGTCTGCTCCCAGATTTCGGGCCCGGTCGAGATGACGTGCGCCCGAGGATTCGACGGGTTGTGATACTGATTGGCCAGAAATCCGCCCGGACTCTCGTCGGACAGGCGCTCAGCCACCTTATAGTAGCTGCGCGGATCTTCGGGCTCGACCGCCGTCGGGCAGACGACGACGCGAGCACCCACGGCTCTGAGCGCGCGAATCTTCTCCTCACTCATCTTGTCGGGCATCACGAAGATGCATTTGTAGCCCATATTGGCCGCGGCCATCGCAAGTCCCATCCCGGTATTGCCGCTTGTCGCTTCGACGATGGTTCCGCCCGGTTTGAGCTGGCCTGATTCTTCGGCATCTTTGATGATCTGCAACGCCGGGCGATCCTTCACGCTCGCTCCAGGGTTCATGTATTCGAGCTTCAAATACACGTTCGACTTGACGTGCTTGGCGAGCGTATGGCTGAGCACGAGCGGAGTATTTCCGACGAGCTCAAGGATGCTATTGGCGGCTTGAATGGGCATAACTGAACTCTTCTCGAATTGGGTTATCTGCAAGACGCGCCATGCGTAACACTAGAACGAATACTTTCTCAAGACGCAGTGCGTCAGGAAAGCTCTGCCTGATGAATATCGCAAGCCTCAGCGGTGAGGTCGTGGCCGAGCCAAACCAGAGGGTCTTCTCGACCGCCCCCTTCTCGACCACGCAACTGCTCGGCAAAGCCGAGCGATGGCTTAAGTGGCCGAAACGAGTACGAAGTGCTCGGCAAAGCCGAGCGATGGCTTCAGTGGCCGAAACGAGTACCCGGTCTGGCCGAAGGCCAGCTTGCCTTCCCCACCGGGGAAATACTCGGCAAAGCCAAGCGATGGGGGCACCCTGCAAGCCACCACAGTCACAACTCAATCCCCGCCTTCGCAAAATCTTCCTCGGCAAATTTCACCCAGCCTTTGTTGGCTTTGGGGCTCGCCGGGCTCGGATGCAGAATGCGACCGATCTTGCCGTCGTAATGCCCTTTGAGCGTGCGCCTGGCCTGCTTCTCGGCAAAGGCACCGATGCCGATCACATGCTCGGGCTCGAGCACCGCAACCAGCCTGCGAAGGGCATCTTCACAGGGCTCGAGCAGGGGAGTACGCTCGTCGATGGGCAGCTTGTTCGGCGTTCGATTGCGACCGCTCTCTTCCATGAAGCTAAGCGGGCAGAAGTTCCACACGAAGAAGCGTTCGAAGAAGTTCTCAGGCTCGCCAAATCGCTGCTGCGCCCAGCCCCAGAGACGTGATCCGCTCACCTCGTTTCGATGACACTCGAAACCGTCGACGATGCGCTTGGGATGTTCACTCTCAGGCTTGTCTACAGGTTCTTCGATACCCAGCCAGTCGCGGACATAGTCCACATCACCAAAGGGAACTCCCGTCTGGGCCATCCCCCACGGACCGGGGTTCATCCCGATCATCAGAATTTCACGGGGCGTGTCGCTGGCGTATTTTTCGATATACGAAGCGCAAGGCTTCCACGCGTATTTGAAGGGGTTGTAGACATGCGTGACGGGCTCGCCGAAGCTCAGACCGTCGAATGCGTCTCGGAGATCTTCTGCGATTGCAAGAACAGTCATGATTCACCTGCAGGTACTTGAAAAACGTTCATGTCGTCGAGTCGAACGGTGGTGAGCTCACGTTCCCATGCGCAACCGCTGTCGAGAGCAATCACCCCATCCATCATGCGGAAGCCGAGCGCCGACCAATGGCCGAATAAGAGCGTACAGCCTTTGCGATCGAAGAGTTCCCACCATGCGACGTGTCCGTCCGGGATGTCCTGGTATTCGCCCTTGAAGCTGAACTGCAGCTTGCCATCCTCGGTCAGGACCCGACAGCGCGTCAGGGCGTTTACCGTAATTCGCCGTCGCTCCTGACCCTCGAGCTCGTCGGACCATTTGCGGGGCTTGTTGCCGTACATTGTTTCGAAGAAACTTCGTCGCTTCGTTGCTTCTCCACGCAGCTTTTCTTCGATTTCGGCACCGAGCTCTTCGGCTTGTTCGGGCGTCCACTCGGGCAAGAGCCCGGCGTGGATCATCATGAAGTCGTCTTCACGCCACACCATGTTCTGCTGGCGTAACCAGCCGATTAGCTCGTCGGCATCGGGAGCGTCGAGGAGGTCTTGAAAGGTGTCTTTCTTGCGAATGGCGCGCTTGTCTTCGACGACGGCCAGCATGTGGAGGTCGTGATTTCCGAGCAGGCATCGAAGGTTCGAGCGTTCGGCCGCCCAACGCACGACCTCGCGTGAATTGGGCCCCGTGTTGACGAGGTCGCCCACGAGCCAGACCTCGTCGGAGGCCGCAATATCAGCCTTTTCGACGAGTCGCTCGAGAGCGTCGATCCTTCCGTGAATATCACCAATAACGTAGCGGGCCATGAAGCTCGGGGGTCTGAGGACGCTATTCGGTTATCACAGCAGGCCCCGAGCTACCACCACGAGGGCGTCATTCCGTTTCATGACCCGATGGGACAGTCGTAATCGAGAACTCCCGGGCTTCTGCGGCACCTTCGAGTTGAATCTCGAGCGTGCACAAGCCCTCTTTTGCCGTGAGCAGGTAGAGTGCGTCGTTCAGCATGCTGGTACCGCAGACATCGGGAGTTTGGCTCTCGACATAGCTGAACCGGGTCATCTGCTGGTGCATAACAGCCGACCGTGCCGGCAACGAGTAACAGGGCGCTCAACTTAAAAATATCCATTTCTTACCTCTCAGTCGAAGGTTCGACTACAGAGTTAGCAACGTGAATACCGTGTTTGTTAAGTTGTTGTTATTGAATCTTTTTTGGGGAACAAGGGCGCGTCGACGCGCCCGGACATGGATGGCTGTCTATCGACTCTGGATGGTTCTTTGTCCGCAACGTTCCGAAGGTTCGAAGGGGTACCTGACCGACCGAAGGCAGGTAGCGCTTCCCGCTGGGAAGCTGCCGGCAAAGCCGGCAAAGGGAGCTTGTCTGCGCCGCCGAGGAGATTCGGAACACGCATTCCAGACCCTCTCGAAGGTGCATAATTTCCCCTCCCGGCCGGGCAATCCCGGCCTCGCCCTTCCTCCAGTGCAGGGGGGGCTCTAAGGCTTCGCCGTTAGGAAATGGTTCTGAACGTAGTTGACTAAATCGGGTCGTCGGGATTGGCGAGGAGGTCGCCGATCTCACCATTGAAATAGTCCCGATTACCCATGCGGCGCGTAATTCCGTAGCCGCGCAGGATCGTGTTGTAGAGGTCCACGCCGCTCGTATCGACGTTGAGCGTCTGCCCGACGTTGAAGCGCCCGTTGCCGCTCGAGACGGCATGAAAGACACTCTTGAGGTCGTGGCGATTGCCGTTTCCGAGCTCGGTGCCAAAGAGAAGCGTCATATTTTCGAGCAATGTATTGCCGTTTTCCTCGGTGTAGTTCGGGTCATTGAGCTGCGCGAGGAAATACGCCATCTGGTCGGCCATGAAGGTGACGTGCTGGTCCATCTCGGTGTTGCCCCCGCTCTCTCGATAGCGGTGCCAGTATTCGTGGCTGGCTTCGGCATCATCGAAATCCGCAACCAGATTGCCGTTGTAGCGATACTCGCCCTGGAATCGCATCCGCTCACCGGCCGACATCAGCATGGCGTTACCGAATCGAGTGAGGTCGCAGCGAAGCGCCATCACGTAGAGGTCGGTCATCAATTGCCAGTAGGCGACGAACTCATCGGGCGAGAGGATCGGACCGAGGTTATTGCCGTTGTCGGGATTCTGTCCGCGCAAAAGCGGTGGACTCATCGGCCCGGCGTCGGGTGCTCGGCATGCCTCGTCGGCCATCATCTGATCGTTGAGCACGCGCTGCTCGAGCTCGCGGATGCGGTCGAGGTGGTCAGAAATCTTGTTTTTCGTGGCGACCCCGACCTTGGAGCGATCGCTCTTGATGTACTGGTATTGCCGTGTCACCGAATCGAGCACGCTGAGTCGGTAGCGTCTGGCTTTTCCGTCATCGCCGGCACTCATCGAGGGATCGTCGCCAAAGATTCGCGTGAAGAGATCAGCCGGCGTCTCGGTCGGGATATCGACCGGGGTGCCGTCGTTTCTCCAGCAGTGCACGTAACGTGACGGTCGGCTGCGTCTGAACCACGTGCCTGTCATCAAGGTCTGAATCAGCGTCGGTGCTCCAGAAGGATGCAGCTCCTGTAGTGCGACCTGGTCGATCGACGGTCCCCCGGCCTGCCCTTCACCGAGCGGCTCTTCGCCGACGAATACACCGCCTCCACCGTCGAAGTGATTGTTGTCGCCGCCGTCGGTCTCATCGAGATCGACGCCCCTCAAGAGCGCGAGTTTATCACTGAACTGGGCCAGCGGCTCGAGTGGCCCGCTGAACCCATTGACGGTGTACTCCTTGGGAATTCCCAGCCCGAAGAAGAAAGTCACCAGTCGATCGGGCGGAACCATCTCGGCCCCGAATGCATGTTTCGCAAAGATCGTATCCAAAAATGGAAGTCCAATTGCGACCGTTCCGGCGCCGCGCAAAAATGCGCGTCGATTCATGACATTTTTGTGGCTCATGGTGCGCCCTCAGTAGCTTCGATGTGGCGGAAATTGGGATTGGTCGCGATCGCGACGACGAGTTCGCCGTATGTTGCTCCCTCTCTGAGGTAGCGGTCTTTGACGTCACTCAACAAACAAGCATCGGTCTCGACGAGTGCGCGGCCGAGTGCGTACTGCACCGGCTTCTTGACCAGGCAGTCCTGCACGGTCGGGCTCTCGGCGAGCAGATTCATATACTCCGAAACATCTTCATACGGCTTTTCGATGCGCTCTTTGAAATCGTAAAAATGCCCGGTCGTCATGAGCTCGTTTCCCGAGAGGTCATGCGTCATCGGCATGCCGACGCCGTCGAATTGCTCGAGTCCGTAACCCAGCGGATCGAATTGCGCATGACAGCCGGCGCAATTGGCCATTTCGAGCCTCTCTTCGCTGTAGTAGCGCTGCGTCTTTCCGGGCTCGGAAGGCATGAACTCGACATCGATATCGAGTGAAGGTGTCTCGACGTCACGACACATCACATTTTTGAGAATAAAGAGTCCGCGCTGTACGAGCGACGGCTCACTTCCGCCGCCAGAGGCAGCGAGTACGCCTGCATGCGTCAGGATACCGGCTCGTTTGGGATTGGCCGAAATATCGTAGGTGCTCTCACCGTCCTGCGGATTTTCGAATCCGTAGAATTCGGCAAGCTCACGAGACGCCACCGTTTCTTCGGCTCGAAAAAGGTCCGAGAGCGGGCGCGACTCATCGCGTAGGACCTTCTGCGCGACCGCCAGGGTCTCGGCCTGCATCGCGCGGCCGAGCGCCTTTGAATATTCGGGGTAGAGTTCACTGTCGCGCTCGAAATCATCGAGTCTATCCAGCGCCAACCAGTCCCGCATGAATCGCTCGAGCGAACGACTCGCTCGAGGGTCGGCTAGCATGCGCCGCACCTGCGTTTCGATGCCAGATTCTGTCTCGAGCTCACCGGCTTCGGCCGCCCTCATCAGCTCGTTATCGGGCGCCGAAGTCCACACGAGATACGAAAGCCGCGAAGCCATTTCGTACCCATCGAGCGAGCGCGTCTCGGGGCCCTGCACCTCGAGCCGATAGAGAAATTGGGGCGACTGCAACATGGCCTCGACGACCAGGCGCGCTGCGACGTCGAAGCCATCACCTTCGGCAGCG
>CAYFTY010000032.1:0-6569 GCA_964346045.1 uncultured Bradymonadales bacterium
CAACTCCATCACCGAATTCAACGCTGCCGCGCTCGCCCGGGCCCGAGAACTCGATATGATGTACGCCGATTCGGGGCCCGTGGGGCCACTGCATTGTGTACCGATGGTCTTGAAATCCAATTATCGCAACACCGAACTCGCCGCGACCTACGGGTCTTTTGCCCTCGATAATGCCGTTGGAAAGTACGATGCGCACACGGTCGACGAGCTGCGAAAATCTGGCGCCGTGCTCCTTGGGACGACGACGATGGACGAATTCGCGCGCGGTGTCACCGGCGTCAGCGGACGGGGCGGGCGTGCCGGCAACGCATACGACCCCTACCGAGAGGCAGGCGGCTCGAGTAGTGGCAGCGCGTCGGCCGTCTCGGCGAGCTTTGCGATGCTCGGTACGGGCACCGATAATTGCGCATCGTTGACCTTGCCGGCCGCTTATCAGGGGATCGTGACCCTGCGCTCGACCCAGGGCCTCGTCAGTACTGAGGGTATTTACCCGAGCGGTCCGCAGGACGCCGTCGCCGGACCCATGACTCGAACGGTCGCCGACCTGGCCGTGGCGATGAACGTCATGGCGACTCCCGACCCGGGCGCCCCTTATCATCACGCCGACCGTGCCGCCGAGCGACCCGATTATACCGAGCATCTCGACCCAGAAGGACTCGCGGGAAAAAGACTGGGTATTTTAAGGGAGCTTGCCGAGGATACGACCGAGAGCCGTCGCCGTCCTTATGAAGGCGCGTCGAGCGAGGTCCAGCTCACCTTCGAAAAAGCGCTGCGGCGCATGGAGGCGGCCGGAGCCACACTCGTCGATAATGTGACTCTACCTTCTTTCGACGAGGGACGTACCGGCGGCGGCCTGATCTTTGAATTTCTGGATTGGCTCGTGTCCACCGAGGGTCCTCAGACGCTGGTCGAGTTCTGTGAGTCGGATGGCTTTTCGCCCTTTATCTACGCGAGCGCAGAAGAGTGCATCTCGCGTGCTAAGGCCTCCTTCGAGCGGCGCTCGACCATCGAGGCAGGATTCAAGCGCTATAACGAGAATCTCGAGCATATCGAATCGGTGATGGATCGCCTCGACCTCGATGCGCTGATTCTGCCCGTCGGCCCGGTGGGCTGGGCCCAGACCTCGTATCGAGCGACAAATTGCGTCGTCTACAGTACCAGCCGGCTTCCCACCATCACCTGGCCCGTTGCGCAAAGTGATTCTCCGAGCCTTCCGGTCGGTATGATGGCCGTCGGTCGCGCCTGGGACGAAGCGACTCTCTTCGAAATTGCATATGGCTACGAAGCCACGTACGGCGTCAGGTTCGCACCCGATCTTCCCGAGTCGCGAGGCGTACCGCCATTCGACGTAGAGGTTTTCAACCAGGCCAAGCGCGACGTCGCGCGCACCGCCTTTGAAGATGTCCTGGTAGAAACGGGCAGCAAGGGTGCGCTCGACGCCAAGACGTTTCGGAATATCGCGCTCGAGCGATATCGCGACGCTGGCTACACGTGGTGGCTGCCCGAATGACCTTCCGGGATGCTCTGTCCACACACGAACAACCCATGTCGACATGTACGCACAGTGCCTCGCCCGCCAACGTGAGGTCGAGGATCCCCAGGCGCCCCTGAACGCCCACAGATAAATCGATTTTACTTTCATGTGAGTTCTGTTAATACTAATTTGTGTTAACTGAATTAACATGAAAGCGACGAGGCAGATATGAGACGCATCTTCTTTCTTTGCATCATTTCTCTTTTGATGAGCTGTGGTGATACCGACGAATCGACAACGGCCGAGGGAATCGAGGTGATCGACACCGAGTTCGACGACGAGCCGATCGCCGCAAATTGCGAGGCGGTCGGTCAGGGCGAAGATTGTCTGGAGGTCGCTCGAGGGGCGCTGCGCGTCGATGACGAAGAGCGCCTCGGGATCGAAGAGATGCGCTTTGATCGCGAGAAGAAGTCGATCCTCATGCGACTCGCGCCCGGAGCCGAGCTGCCATCAGGCATCGAGGTCGATAAGGTGATCTACCGGGCACGACGCGATCGCAAACCTTTTGCAGCGATCATCAAGAGCATCGACCGGCGTGACAACGAGGTGCGCATCCAGGTCGAGAACGCGCCGCTCAAACGGGTGTTCAAGCGCGGCCGCATCCGCAAACGTATCCCGGTCGAGTTCGAGCGGCTCGAGGTGGTGCCGCGCGAAAGCGAAATGGGGCCGACGATGGGTGCATTGCGCCGCTATCAGCAGGGCCTCGAGTTCGGCGTTCAGGATTGCACCGGAACCCTCTACGACCAGCAGATCACGGGTCTGGCCGCGGGTGTTGCCCAGGCGACGCAGGTCAATGTCGATGTCCAACTCAACCTCACGCAATGCAAGGCAGTGGTCTCGGGATGGGTCGATGCAAACATGGTCTGGGGCGGAGTTTCGCCCGACTCGTTCGAATTCGTACTCGGGGGTGGGATCGAGACGGCCCTGGCCGCAGAGGCGATCATCAACGCCCCCGAAGCGGTCGTGATCGGTGATGAAACCAAGCTCGCCACGCTGGGTAAGATCGTGCTTCCTTTTGGAGGGTTCAACGTCACCATCACGCCCGAAATCTATGCCGGCTTTGATGCTTATCTCGAGGGCGGCTTGGATGCCGAGGCTGGCTTTCAATACGACGCCTCGCTCGAGGCGGGCTTTGGCTGGACCGCGGGCAATGGTTTTTACGATATCTGGAATCCCCAGAGTTCGTTTAGCCCGGTGGGTCCGACGCTCAACTACGATGGTATCTCGATTGTCACGGCCTACATCAAGCCGAAACTCAATGTGAAGCTCTACGACGTCGTCGGCGGATCGGCCTCGATCAAAGCGTATGTACGCCTGCACGCAGCCGGTACAGCCGCGTACGAAAATGGCGCCGTCACCGGCAAGGTTTGCTACGATCTCGACGCCGGGTTGCAGCCGATCGTGGGTGCTGAACTCTCGGCACTCGGGGTCGACCTGGTCGACGTCGAGTGGGCGCTTTCGCCGCTCGAGACCACACTCGCCGATGCGTGCATCGATGGAGATGTTCTCGTCGAGACATGCGGCGCGACTGATGAATGTGTGGCCGATGCTGATTGTCTGCCCGATAACGCGACGGCCTGCACCGTGGCCAAATGCAACCCCAATACCTGTACCTGCAACATCTTTGATACGCCTTGCTGCACCGAGGCCGCCGACTGTGACGATGGTGATCCGAGCACGACCGATATATGCCTGAAAGCCTTTGGCTCGTGTCAGCACACCCCCACGATGGGCTACTGCAATAACGTCGATGACTGCGATGATGGCAGCCTTCAGACCATCGACCGATGCGTCGACAACACCTGCGAATTCGAAAATCAGTTGGCGAGAAACGCGACCGAGGCCGAGTGCCAGACTCACGCCGACTGCGACGACGGCGACGATCTGACCACCGATTCGTGCGTCGTCGGCTCATGCCGAAATTCGATTGGCGCGGGTGCTACGGTTTCGGGCGGACCACTCGGCAGTTGCGAGAATACCTGCAATGATAATGACCCGATTACCGAGGACATCTGCGACGAAAACGGCGAATGTACGCACGAAAAGAAGGTCTTCGCGCGACCGCCAGGAATGTGAGTTTAGCCTGCCCGGCGAGCGCCGTGCTTGAATGACCGGCGCTGAGAACGGATCTCTTCTGAGGCGCAGACTGAATCCCCCTGCGGCCTTCGGCCGCTTACCCACGAGGCACGGAATCCCTCGCTTCGCTCGGTTCAGTGCCGTACCTGACCTTGTTTGGGACAAGCACTGTACCTCGAAGAGGATTGCGTCCTCCGGGGGAGGACAACGCATGCGAAGCATGGGTTGGAGGCGGATCCACCCCGCGACTTGAAGTGGCCCCAACAGGTGTTGCGGTCTTGAAGTACGGCGCCCGGGCCGGTATTTTGGCAGGCCTTCTGCGACGTTGAATATGCTCCGAACACCCCACAAGATCACCGCGACGGCGTTGCTCCTCTGCATCGCCGGCTGCGCCGAACCACTGATCCTCGAGACGACCGCGGATACTGTGAGTCCCGTCTGGGACCCGGCGGAATCCGAGCTGCCGACGCCGACCGACCTGGTGCGAAACGAAGACACCGGTCAGCTCGAGTTGCCGCTCGATACCGACCTGACACCTGCCGAGCGCGAGTTTCGTCGTTATCTGAACTTTCTCGATGGGTATCCGCTGCAGTCGACCATCAACGTTCCGATGGACGCACCGATCTCGACGACCGCGCTGCGACCTTCGGTCTTTCTGGCCGATCTCAACTCGGGTGAGCGGATTCCGCTCGAGGTCGAATTCGACGAAGAAGAAATGCGGCTGACGGCCCGCGCGACCGGTGAAGAGGGGCCGCTTCTGCAGAATGCGCGTCGCTATGCGCTGGCCGTGACGGGCTACGAAAAGGGTATACGCGGGGCCAACGGCGAGTCGGTCGTGGCCGATGCGGCGTTTTACCTGGTGCGTTCCGAGTCGCCGCTCACCGAACATACCAGTGCGATGCCGGGTGAGACGCGCGAAGAAAAGCGCGATGCGGCCGAGCGTCTCGAAGAACTTCAGAACCGTTATCGACCGTATTTCGATGTCTTCGCCAATTTTGGCGTAGAGAAACGCGAGATCGCCGTTCTCACGAAATTTACGACGACTTCGGCGCCAGCGGTTTGGTTCGACCCCGATGCCAACAGAGTACCGGTCCCCAACGACGTGCTCGTCGACGCGGATACGGGGCTCGTCGAGCTGCCGATTCGCGAAGATGACGATCTCGAAGCCGAAGAACTCAAGCATAAACTCAGCACCTACGACGGGTTTGCGACGACGGCGCCCATGACCTTTGAAGCGACTCGCAATGTCGATCCGGGGTCGATTACGACCGAGACCGTGCGTCTCTACCAATTCCTCGCGAACGGAGAGTTCCTCGAGGTGAACGAGATCGAGCGCGGACTTCTCGATGACGGTCATACAGTCTGGGTGAAGCCCAATCTCGCGCTCGAGGACGACACGCAATACGCGCTCGTCGTGACCCGCGGCGTCACGGCTTCGGGCACCGGGCTCGAAGCCCAACCACTCGCCGCGTTGCTGCGCTCGACCGAGCCCTTGATCGTCGATGGTGAGCCACAGGTGAGCGTACTCGATACCGAGTCGGCCGAGCTTCTCGAGCCTTTGCGTCAGACGCTTTCGCCACTCCTCGACAAATTAGAGGCCGAAGGTCTTTCGCGCAGTGACATCGCGGCTGCGATACCTTTCGAAACGCTCTCGGCGCTCGACGGTATGCTCGAGCTGCGGGCGAGCCTCTACGAGCGCGATATCTCGACCGAGCTGCGAAATGTCGTGGTCCAGACCCCGCTCGAACGCGGACTACCGGTCATCATGCGCGACGTCGAGACGATCGTCTCTGGCGAGGTGACGACGCTTGATTATCTCGACCCGGCGACCCGCGCATTTCGTGAAGATATGGTTGCCGAAGAACGCTCGATTTCATTTGTCGCGACCATCCCCGAGGGCGTCTCTCCCGGTCAGCCCATCCCGACAGTGATGTTTGGTCACGGGCTCTTTACGAGTCGCGAGCTCCTCTACATGATCGCCAACACACTCGCCGACAATGGTTACGCGGCCTTCGCAATCGACATGCCTTATCACGGCCGTCGCTCAGTCTGTCTCGGGCCCGCAGATTGCGTTGATTCGATGTGCAATGAATTTGGTCAGTGCGTCCGCCCCGACGGCTCGCGTGGCGATCTTGCGACGGTGGCCAGCCCGTTTCCTGATGGTCCCGAGTTTCCGGCGACGACGGGATCGGCCTTTGTCGAAACCGAAAATATCGTGGGCTCACGCGACCACTTTGCGCAGGCGATCGTCGACCAATGTCAGGCATTGCGCGTGATTCGCGGCGCCGACTGGGCAAAGGCCTCGGGAGGCTACATCCTCGACGGCGATGACGTCGTCTATCTGGGCATGAGCCTGGGCGGAATTATCGGCTCGATGCTCGCCGGGGTCGAGCCAACGTTGACCGACTTCGTGCTCAACGTGCCAGGTGGAAACCTCTTTCAGCTACTCACCAATTCAGACTCTTTCGCGACCGCATTTCAGAGCGTTCTCGACCGCCGTATGGTCGAGCGCAGCACCGACGAGTACTTCGAGTTCGAGACCGGACTTCGCTGGCTGCTCGATGATGTCGATCCGTTGAACCTTGCTAATCATGCGACCATCAGGCCATTCGAGTATATCGACCCCGTCGACGGGGAGACCAAAATGTCGCCGGTGAAGCGAGTCATGATCCAGATGGCCGAAGGCGATATCGTCGTGCCAAATTCGGCGACGCAATCGCTCTCGCAGCGCATGGAGGTGCCGATTCGTGCCTATACGCCGGCCGTGTCGAATCATGCGTTTCTATTCGACCCGGTTTCTCTAGAGGGGGCGCGAGCCAGGAACGACATGGTGGAGTTCTTTGATGCGAGGTGAATCCCCTATCCGCCGCCTTCGGCGGCACCTTTCCCCGGGGGAAAGGATTCCCTCCCTGCGGTCGGGTCGGGTACGTCGCTGCACCAGAGGTAGAAACCAGTACCC
>CAYFTY010000032.1:6669-13035 GCA_964346045.1 uncultured Bradymonadales bacterium
CACCAGAGGTAGAAACCAGTACCCGGTCTGCGCAGCAGAGAAGTCCTCCCTGCGGCCGGGTCGGGTACGTCGCTGCACCAGAGGTAGAAACCAGTACTCGGTCTGCGCAGCAGAGAAGTCCTGCCGCGAGGGAGGAGGGGGCTGCCCTCAAAGCACCCGGGGTGCAAACCAGTACCCGGTCTGCGCAGCAGAGATTTCCTCCCTGAGGGAGGACAAGGCGCGTAAAGCGCGGCTTGCAGGGGGCTGCCTCGCGATTCTTTTAATCCTCAGCCCCTCCTTAACCCAGGGAGCAGGTTTCGCCGTCGCCGAACAGGGCGCCGAATCTCTCGGCCGCGCCAACGCCAGCACCGCGCGCCTCGATTCGAGTGATATCGGCTACTTCAACCAGGCCGCCTGGGCCATCGACCCGGGCCTGACGTCGAGCGTCGGCGTCGGCCTGATCTTTCCCCAGTTCGAGGCCGAGAATGAAGGCGTAACGACCGAGACCATTTCGAGCACGGGCACGCCGCCCTACGCCCACGTCGGCGGAAGCGTCGAACTCGGCGACTGGACCCTCGGGGGTGGCGCAGCATTCGTCGTGCCCTTCGGCTCGGGCCTGCAATGGCCCACCGACTGGCCTGGTCGTTACGAGGTGACTTCGATCGGATTGCGTACCTTCGAACTCGGCGCATCCCTCGCGGCGGGATACACCTACGGCGACTACTCGATCTCGCTCGCGGCCGGGCCCCGCTTCACCTTCGGCACCGTCGCCCTCGAACGAAAAGTCGATGCCGTCGGTCAGGAAGGAGAGGTGAAACTCACCGGCGAAGATCAAGGTCTGGGTGTTCAGACGGCACTCGCCGTTCGCTACGCCAATTTCTCGCTCGGCGCCTCGTACCGCTCGCGCACGAAACTCGAATTCGAAGGCTTTGCCGACTTTGCCGGAATCCCGCCCGAGCTCGGCGAGCGCATCCGAGATCAGGCCGTTCAGACCGAGGTGACCTTACCCGACCGCTGGGCCTTTGGATTCGCCTACGATTTTGGATTCGGCGTCGCATCGGCTGATGCTGAAATCTTTACGTGGAGCACCTTCGAGACCTTCGGCATCGACTTCGAAAATGAAGAAACACCCGACGTCATCGAACCGCGCGAATGGCACGACACGGTCGCGCTTCGCTTCGGATACGAACACCGCATCCTCGACTCGTTCGCCGCCCGCGCCGGCTTTGCATGGGACCCGACGCCCTCGCCGACTCATACGCTATCACCGACTTTGCCCGACTCGAATCGTTTCGTTCTGGGCCTCGGCGCCGGATACACCTACGCGCCCATCGGACTGACCGCAGACCTCGCCTACTCCCGCGTCTTCGTCAGCGAAACCTCGTCGACCGGGCCCGAAACCTTCCCGGGCACCTATCGCGGAGGCGCAAACATCCTCGCGTTCTCAATATCGCATCGGCTCTGAGGCGCGGGGCTGGTCGCCATTCCTGAGCGACTCACAGGATGCTCAAGCGCCTCGTCTCATGGATCACCAGGACCTCAGGCCTTGTAGGACCGATTCGGGATGCCCTCGATCAGTTGGAGTTGCCCCCCGCTCTGGCATTCGTCTACGGATCGGTTGCCCGCGCTGAAGACAATTCTGAGAGCGACGTCGACCTGATACTCGTGGGTGACGCGCTCGATTACCGGTCAGCCCACGATGCGGTAGCCGAAGCTTGTGACACGACTGATCGCCAGAACAACCCCACCGTTTGCAGCAAGGGGGAATGGTCTGAGAATGTCCGAAATCCCGATTCGTTTCTCGGCAGAGTGATGGACGCTCCCGTCATCTGGGTGCTAGGTTCCGAATATGGGGAGCGAGTATCTGGAAAATCAGACGAAGTTCCATACGCTTGAGTTCGACGAATGTCAGGTTCTCGCGAAAGCTCACAACGTTCGGAACAAATCCGAGTACCAAGAATACCTTCGCCACGACGAAAAGTTGCTGAAAGCTGTCATCGAGATCGCCCTCGAACTGCTCGAGGAACTCGACGCATTGCTCGACTAGGGGAGGGGGCGCATGTCTGACCAGCGAAATCTCAGCCCGTGGCACCTGGCGGCGCTGATCGTCGCCAGCATGATCGGCTCGGGCGTCTTCACGACCTCGGGTTATGCGCTCGCCGACCTGCAGTCGCGCGAGCTGGTTGTACTTGCGTGGTTCATCGGTATGGGGCACGCGGCGCTGGGGGCGATCGCGTACGGGTGGCTGGCGAAGATTCATCCTGAGTCGGGTGGGGAGTATATCCTGCTCGACCGCACGGTTCATCCTGCAGCCGGTTATATCGCGGGCTGGGTCTCGGTGCTCGCGGGATTCACTGCGCCGATCGCGGCAGCCGCACACGGCCTCGAAGCTTATCTACAACAAGATGGTGCTCTCTGGATCGGTGCAACCGCGATCGTCTTGAGCACGGCCATCCATGGCATCAAGCGCGGTCTCGGGGCGGGCCTTCAGACGCTCGCGGTGGGCATCAAGCTGACCCTGCTTGTCGTCTTTGCCGTGTGGGGAGCCTCGGTGATCGAAGCACCGGCCGTCGCGCAGGCCGAGCCAGAATGGGGGCTTCTGGGACCGACGCTCGTCTGGGTCAGCTTTTCGTATTCAGGCTGGAACGCTGCCATTTATCTGGCGGGCGAGGTGCGTGAAGGGGCAGTGAAACACCTGGCGTGGTGGGGGCTCGGCGCCGTCGGCATCGTCGGCACTCTCTACATCGTGCTCAACGCAATCTTCGTCTATTCGGCTCCTATCGAAGTGTTGGCGGGCAGGCCCGATGTCGGTGTCGCCGCCGCAGAAGCGCTCGGCGGATCAGACGTCGCGCTTGCCCTCTCGCTCGTCGTCGCACTCGGGCTCGCCACATCCGTGTCGTCGATGATCATGTCTGGCCCCCGGGTGATGTGGAAGATGGGGCGCGAGGGCGCGTTGCCAGCATTCATCGGGCGCGGAGACGAGACGCCCACCATCGCGATCATCACCCAGGGCGCACTCGCCCTCATCGCATTCTTTATCAGCGACCTGCAGGAACTGCTGGGATACATCGGCCTGACCCTGAGCCTCTCGTCGGCTCTGACGGTCTCGGGGCTCTTTTTCGAAAAACACCGTGGAAATTACGAATTTCCGAATGCGATTGCGACGGTCGTTCCGGCGCTCTTCATACTCGGCACGGTCGCGATGGCGGCCTGGCTCGTCTTGCTCAATCCGTGGCAGGCCCTGGCGAGTTTCGCCACGATCGCGGTCGGCCTGGTCGCGTGGTTTCTCAGTGAGCGGCGCACTACGCCATCGTAGGGCTATCACGCGTACCCGGGCTGATCACAATCTATGTCCCCAACCCGAAATGAGTGACTCTCTAATTCACTGAAAAGACTGGCTTTTTATTTTTTCTCTCAAAAAAACTAAAAAAAGTCGCAACGCTTGACCCTCCTCGGCCGAAAACCTCTAAGAACGGGCAGACCCTGCCCTCGGACAAGGAGAAAGAATGAGCGCACTGCAGCTGAAGCATCTGACCCTGAACGAATCGATCGAATCGGTCGCCGATTATGTTCTCGAGACCGCTCGTGAATTCGAGCGACTCAAATGGTTGGCCGAAGACCTCGAGCCTCATGCCCTCTTATCGGCGGATGCGTATGCCAGGTTTCTGACCGGCCCATTGCGTTGGCCGGGACAGCGTGAGCGTGCGATCGCGGCCCTGGCTATCCATCCCGATCCACGGGCCCGCGTGACGCTGCGCGCGTGGCCTGCTCCCGATGAACTCGCCA
This sequence comes from uncultured Bradymonadales bacterium, assembly GCA_964346045.1. Lineage (GTDB taxonomy): Bacteria > Myxococcota_A > Bradymonadia > Bradymonadales > Bradymonadaceae > CAYFTY01. Next base: position 10,435 of record CAYFTY010000032.1, read on the forward strand.
TGCTCAAGCGCGTTGCGCTGGCCGCCGACCCCGAGGATCTCTGATGGAAGCACAATCACAACATCCGGGGTTCGTCGACGCATGGCGGGGATTGCGTGATACGCCCTATGATCTCTATCGGATTCACTACACCGCCGATACCATTGGAAAGCCGATCTGCGACCCGCAATCGCAGATTCAGGTCGCCTTTGACCGCCTCCTCGGCATGGTCGTGTTTGGCTTCCATGATCGAGGCAGCCTGAGCGAGGTCTGGGAGATCACAAATCTTATCTGCGGCGAGTTGCGTGAGACCCTGGCGATGCCCGGGTTTCCTGTCAAACCGCTGATCGTTTCGTCGTCGCTAGCGGCCTACAGTCGGGCGGCTTCGTTCCTCCCGCCGCTTGCATTCGTGGGTGCAAATGAGCGGGTGTCGATGGGGACGATCGATGGTGTGCTCTACGAGCGAGACGTAATTCCGCATCCATTCGTGCTGGATCGGCTCTCGAACGCATATGCACTCGTCGAGCCTTTTGCTCCGATCGGCAAGGTTAGAAGCGATGATCAAAGCTCTCGCTACACGCTGATTGCGATGGAGACATGAAAATAAGTTCAGTGTCTTCTTGACTACTGAACATCTGTTCGTAAGAGTGGTATCAGACCGGCGCCGCAGGGCGTCGCTTGCATAGGGAAGTGCAGCCATGTTGAGTCATGTTGTCATCCGAAATTTCGCGATCATCGATCACCTGGAAATCCCGTTTCATAAGGGATTGACGGTGCTCAGTGGTGAAACCGGCGCGGGAAAGTCTATCATCATCGACGCCTTGAATCTGATCCTGGGCGGGCGTGCGAGTACTGATGTGATTCGCACTGATGAAGACCAGGCCGTGGTCGAGGCCTGCTTTGATCTCGATGCGCGTCACGCCTCACGCATTAACGAGCAGCTCGAAGACCTTGGTATCGAGTGCAACGACAAGCAGCTCATGATTCGTCGTATCGTGAGTCGCAATGGACGAAACAAAGTCTTTATCAACGGTTCGATCTCGACGGTTTCGACACTGCAGGAGGTTACGCTCGGGCTGGTGGACATTAGCGGACAACACGAGCACTACAGTCTCTTGCAGTCTGAGCGTCATCAGGACCTGCTCGACGAATTCGGGGCTCTCGGCGAACTCGTCGCAAAGATGGAAAGCGATTACGAGGTCGTGCGCACGCTGAAAAAGGAGTTGAATGCTCTGCAACAGGACGTACGCGACCGCCTGCATCGCATCGACTTTCTGAAATTCCAGCTCGAAGAGATCGATAAAGTCGATCCTAAGCCGGGCGAAGAAGAAGAGCTGCAGCAGGAGTTGAATCTGCTCAAAAATGCAGAGCGCATCACCGACGCGAGCCAGCAGGCAGGATACCTCATCTACGAAGGCGAAGACTCGGCCGGACAACAACTCGGTCAGGCCGTCGATGCGCTGCAGAAAATCGCCGATTGCGATTCGCGACTCGAGGTTCTGGTGACTCAACTCGAGGATGCACGCTTTTCACTCGAAGATGCCGCACGCGAGCTGGCCAGGTTTACGGCCGGTGTCGACGATGATCCCAGACGTCTCGATAAGGTGATCGGCCGGCTCGAGGCGCTCAAAAAGCTTCGACGAAAGCATGGATACGATATCGAAATCGTACTCGAAGAGGCTGCCTCGATGCGAGAGGAGCTCGACCGGCTCGAAAACGCCGAAGAGCTGACCCACGAGCTCGAAGCCAAGCTCGACGACGCAAAGGCCAGCGCCTTTGGCACCGCGACGAAGCTTTCGAACGAGCGACGCGATGCAGCTCTCTTACTCGCGCGCGAAGTCGAAAAAGAGCTCGGTGATCTGGCGATGGAGAGGGCGAGTTTCGAGGTTGCCTTTGCGCACGAAGAGCTGCCGGAAGGCCCATCCGATTGCCGGCTGACCTCGCGCGGCTTCGACGAAATCGAATTCATGATCTCGCCAAATCTCGGCGAAGCAGCCAAGCCGCTCGCCAAGATCGCCTCGGGCGGTGAGCTTTCGCGGATCATGCTCGCGATCAAGAGAGTGCTGGCCGAACGCGACAGTATTTCGACCTATATCTTCGACGAGGTAGATACGGGCATCGGCGGATCAGCCGCCGACATGGTGGGTCAGAAGATCGCCGAGGCCGCCGCAGACCATCAGGTGCTCTGTATTACTCACCTGCCCCAGATTGCTTCGCGCGGAGACCACCATTACGTGGTGTCGAAAAAGGACGTGAAGGGTCGCACTCAATCGACCATCACTCCTCTCGACGATGCGCAGCGGGTGGAAGAAATCGCGCGTATGCTCGGCGGAAATCGTACGACGGATAAGACCCGAGAAGCCGCTCAAGAACTCCTCGGTTTGCGTTGACCTTGAGCGCTTGAGCCGTAACGGCAACGAAGATGTTGCCGGTCCCGGCCGGCGCGAGAAACCGGATCCCTCGGGCGACCTGAGAGCCGCGCGCGTGCGAGGTCTACCAGGGGAACAAGCCGAGGAAGTGGGTGCCCGCATCTGGAATCTCTGATCGAGGAGCCGAAGACCTCGTCGGAGTCCGTTCAGAATCCGAGTCCGTTGGAAATCGGAGTCCGATTCAGAAGGGGAA
>CAYFTY010000033.1:0-12872 GCA_964346045.1 uncultured Bradymonadales bacterium
CCCGCGACGCGGCACCGGTCGACGAGGCGGCGCCGGGGTTCGACCTCGCGGGCGACCTCATCAGGTACTGGCGATTCGACGGGGCGAAAACGAAAAGGCGCTCTCGGCTTCGATTCAGGTCGATGATGAACGCACGATTCGGGATCTCGACCGGCGCTTCAACGAGTGTCGTCGAAACTCGAAGCTCGTTCGCGAAGCGCTCGAAGATGGATACGGTCGGTTGCTCAAACCCTCGGTCGAGCGTGATGTTCGCGCCGAGCTCGACAAAGCCGCCGATACCCACGCCATCGAGGTCTTTTCGCTGAACCTCAACAACCTGCTGATGCAGGCCCCACTCGCTGGTACCCGCGTGATGGCTATCGACCCCGGCTATCGCACGGGATGCAAAATCGCTGCTGTCGATGAAGACGGCTCGGTGCTCACGACCGATATCATCTACATCCACGACGGACGCAGCGCGGGCGCTGCCGACAAAATCCGTTCACTCGTCGAAACGTTTTCGATCGACGTGATCGCCGTCGGAAACGGAACGGCAACCAACGAAACCCAGCAAATCACGGCCGAAGCCATCGAAGGCACCGACACTAAATACGCCGTCGTCGACGAAGCGGGTGCGAGCGTCTACAGCGCATCCGAGGTCGCCCGCGAAGAATTGCCTGATATGGATGTGAGCTATCGCGGCGCAGTCAGCATCGCGCGTCGCCTGCAGGATCCGCTCGCAGAACTGGTGAAGATCGATCCCCGCTCGGTCGGCGTTGGGATGTATCAGCACGATGTCGACGAATCACGGCTCCAGGATGCCGTCGAAGCCGTCGTCGTTGACGCCGTGAACCGTGTCGGGGTCGAACTCACCTCAGCCTCACCTAGCCTGCTCACCTACATCTCGGGCATCGGACCGACCCTGGCGCAACGAATCTTCGACCACCAGAAATCGCAGGGCTTTCGCACCCGAGAAGACCTGCGCGAGGTCAAAGGCATCGGCGACAAGAGTTTTGAACAATGTGCGGGATTCCTGCGCATCCGCGACGGACGCGAGGCCCTCGATGCGACCGGGATCCACCCCGAGAATTACAGCGGTGCCCGCGCCATACTCGCCGCCGCGAACGCAGACCCGGGCGATCCCGAACTCGCGTCCAAACTCGAAGGCCTGCGTCGAAGTGGCAGACTCAAAGAAATATCATCCGAACATGGACTCGGACGGTTCACCCTCGAAGATATCGTCGAGGCGCTGCTGACTCCCGGGCGCGACCCTCGCGGGGATATTCCGGCGCCCGAGCTGCGGGCCAGAGTTCTCACGATGGACGACCTTCGCGAAGGCATGAAGCTCAGCGGAACGGTACGCAACGTGGTCGACTTTGGCGCGTTCGTCGATATCGGCGTCAAAGAAGACGGTCTCGTACACGTGAGCAAACTCGCTGACCGCTACGTAAAAAACCCCCATGAGATCGTTTCGGTAGGCGACCGCGTCGAAGTCACGGTCGTCTCGATCGACCGCAAGCGCAGCCGCATCGGATTGTCGATGATCGCGTGAGGCCTTCAATCGAGCGCGACTTTGGCGACGTTGAGAATCTGGCGCACGATATTGCGCGACATGAAGGTCTGACGGCCTTCTTCGTCTTCGATGAGGTCGCGACGGTGCAGCACGACTTCGCGAGCTCGCTGAATCGCGGTCACTCTCTCAGACTCGTACTCTTCTTCGTCGGGGAGAATCTGAAAATGATAGTAGAGAATCTCGTCGATGGCGTAGATCTCACCCTCGTTGACGAGCTCGAGCGCCTTCTTTGACTTCTCGATTGCACGGTCGCGTTTGCCCTGCGCCTTGAGTGCCCGGGCCATCAACGAATGCCCGTGCGAGACTCCCCAGCGCATCTGCGCTTTTTCGCTGCGCTCGACCGCGTCTTCGGCCTGCATGTGCGCGATACGTGCCGCATCGGAAGTGCCCGCCGCGAGGTTCACCTGAGCGAGCAAGAGCGTGGCATGCACGCTCAGGTAGACGTTCGGGATCGAGTCGGCGATGCGTAGTCCTTCCTGCAGCGTCGACTCGGCCTTACTCATATCACCTTCTTCGACATAGCAAGCCCCCAGCGAGATGAGCCCGTCCGCCAGGATATGATGGGTGTTGGTCTTACGCGCCAGATAGTTGCCCCGGCGAATCGTCGAGATGGCCGTCTCGAGGTCACCTCGCAAGAGGTGGGCATGACCGACGTTCACGAGCAGACCGGCTTCTTCGCGGCGGTGTCCCAAACGCTTGCATTGCTGCAGAGCCTCTTCGTAGCAATCGAGCGCCTTGTTGAATTCACCCAGATAGGCGTGAGCCACCCCCGCGTTTGTCAGCAGATATCGTCGATTCTTTTTGAGGTCAGCGCCTTCGGCATACCCGAGGGCACGTTCGTAGGCCTCGAGGGCATCGGCGTAGCGCCCCGATTGCCGGTGGACGACCCCCACCAGATTCAATGCGGTCACGAGCCCCTCGAGCACCTCGCCCGCAGCATTCATGTCGCGTAATTCTTCGTACTGCTCCACAGCCCGCTCGGCGAGTTCCAGGGCACCTTCTCGACTTCCTTCTGAAGATGCGATCAGGGCGTCGATATACCACGACTCGGCCAGATGCAACCGGTCATCTTCTTCTTCGGCCAGCGCCCTCGCGCGCTCCATATACTCCCGGGCCACGCGCATTTCGGATTGCTCGAATCGAAAGCGTGCGAGCTTGAGCAAAACATCCGCCAACTCGGTCGGTTCTTCGAGTCTCTCTGCGATCTCCTCGAGCTCGGCCAATGCCTTCGCTGCACCATCGCGCTCGCCAAGTTCGTTTAGCGCTCGTGCTCGAATCTTGAGCGCGCCGTAGCGATACTCACTCTCTTCGTCGACCCGATCCAAGACCTTGTCGGTCAATCGCAAGGCCTCGGCCGCGCCAAATTGATCGAGGGCTTTGTCCGCAGCCTGATAATAGTACTCGACCGACCGATCTTTCTGGCCGGCACCGTCGAAGTGGTGCGCGATCAGAGCATTTGCGAAAATCTGCCGTTCCTCACCGTGCTCGACCAGATGGTCTGCCAGCGTACGGTGCAGCGCCGAGGCCTCTTCGGGCATGAGTCCTCGCACCGCTACGTCCTGGGTCAGTGCATTGCAGAAACGATATTGCCGTTCTTCAAGAGGTGTCTGAAATGGGTCATAGGTTTCGTGCGCAGCGGTTTGAGGATGATCAGCACGTTCGAGAAAGCCGAGCTCGACGAGCTCTTCGACTGTCTCGTGCGACTCGTCTGCGAGCACCAGTTCGAGGTCGGCCCCCGAAAACGGCGTCCAGAGCAGCGCGACTTTCTGCAGCGTCATCTTCAGGCGCAGATCGAGCCGGTCGATCCGCGCCCGCAAAATCCCGTCGACATTGCTGGGGAGCCACATCGACGACTCTTCGTCCATCTTCACCTGACGACGCTCGCCGGTATCTTTGAGCATGCCCCGGTCGCGCAGAACCTCGACGACCTCTTTGATATAAAGAGGGTTACCGCCACTGCGCCGCAGAATTTCGTCGGCCAGCCCCTCGTCATCGATGCGGTGCAAACGCAAAAGTTCGGCAACCAGTTTTTCGGCGTCGCTTTCGGGCAGCTCTGGCAATTCCTCGGCGGCCGTGTGATTCGCCTCGAAGAAGCGTTCCCAATGAGGCCCTTCGAGCAATGGGCCTTCGTCGGCGGTCATCAGAAGCAAGATCGGAGCATCGTGGGCCATCCCAAAGAAGTCCGTGCCAAAATCGAGGCTCATCGAATCGAGATAATGCGCGTCGTCGATGCTGATCACGAGCGGTTTATGTGCCGCAAAATTAGCCAGTAGCTTCTGTATCGTCAGAAAGATTCGATCGCGCCGATCATCGCCGGTGAGCTCCTCGAATGGACTATCGGGAAATCGAATATTGAAGAGTGACCCAAGCGAATGCAGCAGGTACTCGCGCTCGGCCTCATCGTCGTCTGAAAAGAGTGCCATCACACGGGTCGAGAGCGTGTCGCGTACCTGACGCAGATCTTCTCGGTCGCCGAGCCGCAACATCTCGCCGAGCAGACTGGCGAGACAGGCCAACGGAACGTCTCGCTCGTATGCGGGCACGACCCCGCGCAGCACGCGAACATTGCGCGGGTCGAGCCCCCGCAAAAACTCTTCGATCAGCGTCGACTTCCCAATCCCGGGGCGCCCTTTGACCAGCAGCGCCCTGGCCCGCTCTTCGAGCATGGTCTCGCGGAAATTCTCACGCAGTTCTTTGAGGATCAGCTCGCGCCCGTAAAAGCTATGATAGGCGCGACGCACCTCGGTAATCTTGTCTTGCTGGCTCTTGGGCTCGACGAGCCGCCACGCCTGAATCTCTTGAGGCGCTTCATCGGGTTCTTCGGGCGTCTCGACCGAATCGACCTTTTCGCAGACATACTCTCGTTTGATCCGGCGAAAGACCTGACCGCCGAGTAGAATTTCCTTCGGCATCGCCGAGGATGCCAGCCGATCGGCGAGTTCGTGAGAGCCACCAAAAAACGACCAGGTAAATCGCCGCCCCGTCTTGTCGACCTCCTGCTCGAGTACGACATCGCCGATCGCAATGCCCACCGAGAGCTGGATGGGGATATCGAGGCTCGGATTCATGCCGGCAACGGCCTCGTGCAGGTCGACCGATACTCGAGCTGCCCGCTCGGCATCATTCTCACTCGACACCGGAATCCCCATCAGAATCACAAATCCGTCTTCATTGACCCGGTGCACGACGGCGTCATTCTTGTAGGCGATCGAGTCGACGATGCGAGTGTATTCCTGAAGTACCTGCAGCCACGCATCTTGCCCGAGATTCTGTCTGAGCTCGAAGAGCCCGTGCAGCCGGCCTGAGACAATCACGCATTCCTTGCGTTCGCGCGAGCGCAGCTCGGTCGGCCCACGCTCTTCGGCAGCAATGCGCGTCACCGGTGTATGGGTCGACTGCGCCATCGTGCCGCCCGTGGCGGTCTTGGCACCCGTCGACGCGCTGCGACTGAAGGTCGTGATATTCGATGCAATCGCCGTCGCGTCTTCGTGCTCGTCACCCGTGAGATAGGGCTCGAGCTCACGGATCTGCTGACTCAGGGTGGCCGAGTCATGGATTTCGTCGAGGCTGTAGAGAATCCGAGTCAGCGCCACCTGCAGCTCGCGCGCCGTCTGAATCCGATCGTCGGGCTCGCGCGCCAGCACACGATAGAGCAGCTCCTCGAGATCGGGCGGAATGGATGGGTTCAGGCTCGAGATATCCGGAACGACGGCCGACTTGACCATGCTCATCGTCTCTTCCTGAGTCGTATGGCGGAAGAGCGGACGACCGCAGAGCATCTCGAAAAGCACCACGCCGAGGCTGAAGAGATCGCTTCGCTGATCGACCTTTTTGCCGCTCGCCTGCTCGGGGCTCATGTAGCTGAACTTGCCTTTGACGATATGCGGGCTTTCGTCGGTGACGCTGGTGGCTTTGGCAATCCCGAAATCGACGATTTTCACCGTACCATCGCGTGAGACCAGGATGTTCTGCGGACTGATGTCCCGATGAACGATCCCCAGCGGCTCTCCAAATCGATCCTGGCGGCGATGCGCGTAATCAAGCCCTTTGGCAATCTCGACGCCCGTGAAGACTGCGTCGCCCACCGTGAGGTTATCGTCGGCCCGTCGCGCCCCGCTCAGAAGCATCGCGAGGTCGCAGCCGTCCACGAATTCCATGGCGAGAAAGTAGGTGTCGTCGACCTTACCGAAATCGTAGATCTGCACGATGTTTGGATGGTTCAGATCGACCGCGATCTTGGCTTCGGAAATGAACATATCGACAAAGCGCCGATTGCTCGTGTAATCGGGCAGGATGCGCTTGATGACGAGAATCTTCTCGAGTCCCTCGGCCCCGAAACTCTTGGCCAGATACACTTCGGCCATGCCTCCGGTTCCGATTTTCTCGAGCAGCTCGTACTTGCCGAAATCGCTTTCCACGGTCGTCTTCGTAGGGGCTGGTGGCGACGACGTGAGGGTATCATCCGCCCTTGATTGGCGTCCACGACAATTGCCGCATCGCCTCATAGATGGCGACAGCGCACGCATTCGACAGGTTCAGGCTGCGCACCTTGTCGGTGATGGGAATCGTCGTCAGCCTATCTTCGTAGGCACTCAGTACCTGATCCGAAAGCCCCCGGGTCTCACACCCAAAGATCAGCACGGCGCCGGGCTCGTATTCGACCTCGGCATAGATGCGACCGGCCTTTTTGGTAAAGAAATGAAGCTTCGCGCGTTCGAAATACGCCGCAAAGCTATCAAAGTCTTCATGCACGCTGAGTTTCACGTGCGGCCAATAGTCGAGGCCGGCACGCCGAAGATACTTATTGTCGAGTTCGAACCCGAGCGGCTCGATGAGATGCAACCAGACATTCGAGCCGGCGCAAAGCCGACCAATATTGCCCGTATTGCCCGGAATCTCAGGCGCCACGAGCACGATATGCAAGCCCCTATCCTCGTCGGTTCCCCACCACGGTTGGGGCTCTCGAATCACGAAACCTTTCGCCATCACTCCACCACAATCAAATCGGCCACAGCCGCCGCATGATCACTTCCGGCAAGGCCTCCAAGGCCACCTCGCACCGCCATCACACTGCCCGGGACGAGCACTGCCTCTTCGTTGGCTCCCACCAGCAGATGGTCGAGCGCGACATCCTCGTCCAAGAACGTAAATGTATAAAAACCGGGTACGTCGGTAAGCAGGTCGAGCGAACCATCCGAGACCAACTCGCGAAGCGGCGCCGAATCGGGTGTGTCGTTGAGATCGCCTCCCATCACCACCACGGCATCCGGGTTTTGAGAGACCGCGGCGCCGACAATCAGGCGCGCGCCCTCGGCTTCGGCAAAACGGCGCGAGGGGTCGTCGTTTCGCTTGGCTTTGAAGTGGGCTGAGAACGCAATGTATCGATGCCCGTCGCGTTCGAATTCGACTTCGAGAAACTCGCGGGCAAAGGTCGTCGTCCCCCCGTCCGGTCGCGTCAACACCGTATCGCCGTGATCGGTCGTCTGAATCAACTCACCGCGGGCCAGAAGCGCCACATCGAGCGTCGCCGCGCCTCCTGTCTCACCCATGATCGAAATCGGATACGCTGAATCGCCAAGTGCGCGCTCGAGCTCGTCGAGACACGCCTGCGTCTCGATCTCTTGCAGCATCACCACGTCGGCATCGATGTCGATCAACGCATCCGCGATTTGCTGCGCACGAAATTCGAACTCGCCCTGACTCTTGACGTCCTCGAAATCACTGGACTCACACTGGCCGCTATCACAGACCGTGTCGAAAAAGCGCAGGGTATTGAAGGTGACCACCCGCAAGGGCGTGCCATCGACTCCCATATCGACGTCATTATTGGCGTTGTTGCCGTTGTTGCCGTTGTTGCCGTTGTTGCCGTTGTTGCCGTTGTTGACGTTGTTGACGTTGTTGGGCGGATTATTCTGATTGGAATCATCGCCCTTGCTCGGATCGCTGACCGCGCAGCCGGCCAGAGACAACAAGACGATTAGGAGGTAGATGCGCATGGATTTCCAGTTCAACAAGACGACCGGATAGAGATTGACGCGAACGCGGGTCGCGATGCAAATCCAATCTCGGCTCAGTCCAGAGGATCGAGGCCACTCGCGTGGGCATCTCGCAGTGCTCCAACGTCAGCCTTCAGATGCGAACCCCAGGTAAAGTGTCCCGAATCGTTTGCCTTGCCCAGGAAAGTCATCGGCACACCGTGCCGCGCAGCCAGGTCTTCGAGGCCGGCGATATCAGCTCCGTCGACACCCACGATAATTCGCGAGGCGCTCTCCGAGAAGAGTAGATGATCTGGGCGTTCGGTCGCATCGAGATCGAGTTCAAAACCCAGATCGTCAGACTGGATGAGACATTCGGCGAGCGCAACTCCCAGGCCGCCCTCACTGCAATCGTGTGCGTTTTTGGCAATCCCCTCCGAGATGGCCTCGATGATGGCCGCCTGCAAACGACGTTCGGCAACGAGGTCGATCATCGGCGGTCGGTCTCCCACCGAGCCGGTCTTCATCATCAAATATTCCGAGCCACCGAGTTCGATGCGGCCCTGTTCTCCGAGCAAAAACACATGGTCGCCATCATCCACAAATCCCATCGAAGCATAGGCTCCCTCGGCAAGTGGTTTTGCGAAGGCACCGACGGCAGCGACCGTCGGCGTCGGATAAATGGCCTTATCGAACGACGAGTTGTAGAGACTCACGTTTCCACTGACCACCGGCGCATCCAGCGTTTCGCACGCCTCGCACATGCCTTCGATCGCTTCGACGAATTGCCACATGATCTCAGGCTGCTCGGGATCACCGAAATTCAGACAGTCGGTGATCGCGAGAGGCTTTGCTCCCGCGCACGCAACGTTCCGAGTGGTCTCGGCGATGGCGAGCTTTGCCCCTTCGCGTGGGTCGAGATAGCAGTAGCGGCTGTTGCAATCGACCGAGATGGCAATCGCTTCGTCGCGTCCGGGGATCCGCAAGACAGCAGCATCGCCCTCGCCCGGGTTCACGACGGTTCCGACCCCGACCATGTGGTCGAATTGTTCGAATACGACCGCGCGCGAGCATATATTCGGTCGAGCGAGCATCTCGACCAGGTCTTCACCCAGATGCTCTCCGGGCTCGAAGTCAGGAAGCGTAAGGCTCTCGAGATATTTCGGACGCGTGCGAGGCCGGTCGTAGATCGGAGCTTCGGAGGTCAAAAGCCCGACAGGGATATCGGCGACCTTTTCGCCATGCTGGTGGATTTCGAACTGACCGGTATCGGTCACTTCGCCGATCTGGCCCCACTCGAGCTCCCATTTTTCGAAGACGCGCGCGACCTCTTCTTCACGTCCCTCTTCGAGGACAATGAGCATGCGCTCCTGGCTCTCTGAGAGCAGCACCTCGTAGGCGGTCATGCCCTCTTCTCGCTTGGGAACTGCATCGATATCAATGCGGATGCCGGCCCCGCCACGGTCGGCCATCTCGACCGACGAGCTGGTGAGACCCGCGGCCCCCATGTCCTGGATACCCACGATTGCGCCGGTCTGCATGAGTTCGAGGCAGGCCTCGATGAGCAACTTCTCGCGAAAGGGGTCGCCCACCTGAACCGTCGGCCGCTTCTCTTCGCTGCCCTCTTCGAATTGCTCGCTCGCCATGGTCGCACCGTGGATTCCGTCCCGCCCGGTTCCCGCTCCGACGTAGAACACTGGGTTTCCGACGCCCGTCGCCACCCCGAGAAAGATCTCGTCTTTTCTGGCAATCCCGACCGTGAAGACGTTGACGAGGATGTTCCCGTTATAGGCTTCATCAAAGAAGATCTCGCCGCCAACCGTCGGAACTCCCACGCAATTTCCGTAGCCGGCGATGCCGCCGACCACTCCATGAAAGAGATGCGGCGTTTTTGGATGGTCCATCGCACCAAAGCGAAGACTATTCATCGAGCCGATCGGACGGGCCCCCATCGTGAACACGTCACGCAAGATCCCGCCGACACCCGTCGCCGCGCCCTGGTACGGTTCGATATAGCTCGGGTGGTTATGACTCTCCATTTTGAAAACCGCGGCAAGCCCGCCACCAATATCGACGGCACCGGCGTTTTCGCCTGGCCCCTGAACGACCTGAGGTCCTTCGGTGGGGAATTTTCGCAGGTGCTTGCGACTGCTCTTATACGAGCAATGCTCGCTCCACATCACACTGATCACGCCGAGTTCGGTGAGTGTAGGCTCGCGCCCGAGCACCTCGACCGCGTGGTCGTATTCGACATCGGTGAGACCGTGTTCCTCGGCCAATTCGCGCATGTCTGCCATGGTGATTCTCCTAGCCTGCGACCGAAGCCACGGCGGCTCGAAAGATTTGCAGCCCGTCTTGATTTCCGAGAATAGACTCTGAGGCTCGCTCGGGGTGCGGCATCATGCCCAGTACATTGCCGGCCTCGTTTGCGATTCCAGCAATATTCGCCACGCTTCCGTTGGGATTTGCAAGTTCGGTGACGCGACCCTCTTCGTCACAGTAGCGAAAGACAATCTGTCCGCCGTCTTCGAGGCGCGATAGCCCTTCTTCATCGATGGTGTAATTGCCCTCGGCATTCGCGATCGGAAGCTTGACGATCTGCCCCTCTTCGAGCGCCGATGTGAAGGGAGTCTGATTCGAGTCGACACGGAGATGAACATTCTTGCACATGAAGCGCAGCGTATCGTTGCGCAGCATCGCTCCGGGCAAGAGATCGCATTCGAGTAAAATCTGGAACCCGTTGCATATCCCGATCACCGGGTGCCCCTTGGCCGCAAAATCGCGCACCGATTCCATCACCGGGCTGATCTTGGCGATCGCACCGGCTCGCAGATAATCGCCGTACGAAAAGCCGCCCGGAACGACGATGCCGTCGAAACCGCTCAGATCGGTATCGCGATGCCAGATGTAGTCCGTTTCAACGTCGAGCACGCGGCTCAAAACATGATGGCAATCGCGATCGCAATTGGACCCCGGAAAAACCACGACTCCGAATTTCATGGTCACTCCCGGATGATTTCCAATGAGTAATCTTCGATGACGGGGTTGACGAGAAATTGCCGACACATCTCATCGACCTGCGCTCGAATCTCGTCATCTGTCGCGTTGGCGAATTCGAGGTCGACGACTTTGCCCACTCGAACCTGCTCGACCCCTTCGTGCCCCAATCGCTCGAGGCTCGAGTGAATCACCTTTCCCTCAGGGTCGAAAACGCCTTTTTTATTCCGAATCAAAACACGTGCACGCGCCATGTCATTCACCTCCATCCCGAAGCTCGACGCCCAATCGCTCGGCCACCACCTCGTAGCTCTCAATCAAGTCGGCGAGTTCGTATCGATAGACGTCTTTGTCGAGTTTCTGGTCGGTCTCGGCATCCCAGATCCGGCACACATCGGGGCTGATTTCATCTCCGAGCAGAATATTGCCGGCCGAGTCGTAGCCGTACTCCATCTTGAAATCGACGAGCTTCAAACCTGCATCTTCGAAGAATGGTCGCAAGAGGTCGTTCACGGTGAGCGCCAACTCTTTGATGCGCGCCAGCCCCTCTTCGTTGACGAGGTCGAGGAGCGCGATGTGGTCATCCGTAATGATCGGGTCGCCCAGCTCGTCTTTTTTGTAAAAGGTCTCGACGATTGGAGGAACCACCGGCGTTCCCTCGGCAAGTCCCGTGCGACGCTTGAGGCTTCCCGCCACGAAATTGCGCACGACGACCTCGAGCGGAACGATCTCGAGCCGATGGCATTTCATATCGGTTGGAGACTCCCATCCCAGAAAGTGCGTGGGGATGCCTGCCTCTTCGAGATACGAAAAGAGCCGACACGAAATCGCGTTATTCAAAACGCCCTTCCCCTCGAACGTGTCTTTCTTTTCGCCGTTGAAAGCAGTCGCGTCGTCCTTGAAACGCTGGATCAATACGTCGCGCTCAGGGGTCGAAATCAATTGCTTGGCTTTTCCTTCGTACTCCGGCACTTCGTCGGTCATGACGTCTCCTCGTCAACCTCACCGAAGACCCGGTCGAAAATGTCGGGTACGCGGCGAAGCGTGTGGTCCAGGTCGAATGCTTCTCGAATCTCTTCCTCGCTCAGATGTTCGTTGAACCCGGGGGCTTCGAGGGCCAGTGCCTCGAAATCCAGATCTTCTTCCCACGCCCGCATCGCAACACTCTGCACCAACTTGTAGGCGTCCTGCCGCGAGAGGCCGGTCCGCACCAGCCGCAGCAGAATGCCCTGCGAAAACGGAAGTCCGCGGGTTTGTTCCAGGTTCCTTTGCATATTCTTTGGATAGACGACGAGGTTGTCGATCACGCCCGTGAAACGCACGAGCGCAAAATCGAGCACTCCAGTCGCGTCGGGCCCGATCATGCGTTCGACAGAGCTGTGCGAGATATCGCGCTCATGCCATAGGGCCACGTTCTCGAGCGCTGGTGTCGCATAGGATCGAACGATGCGGGCGAGTCCGGTGACATTTTCGCTGAGCACCGGGTTTCGCTTATGAGGCATCGCGCTCGAGCCCTTCTGTCCCTTATGAAATTTCTCCTCGGCCTCGAGCACTTCGGTGCGCTGCATATGTCGAATCTGCACCGCAAATTTCTCGAGCGAAGATGCGATCACCGCGAGCGTCGTGAAGTATTCGGCATGTCGGTCACGCTGTACGATCTGCGACGATGCGGGCGCTGGATTCAGCCCCAGTTTTTCGCAGACATAGGCCTCGACCGACGGCGGGATATTGGCAAACGTACCGACCGCACCCGAAATTTTGCCCGTCGCCACGACCTCTCGGGCTCGCTCGAGCCGTCGCCGATTGCGACGCATCTCGTCGTACCAGATGGCAAGCACGTGTCCGAAGGTGGTCGGCTCGGCGTGGATGCCGTGGCTGCGACCGATCATGGGCATGTCTTTGAATTCGTGAGCGCGGCGCTCGATGGCCGCCATCAGCTCATCGATGTCTGCGAGCAGGATATCGGCGGCATCGCGCAACTGAATTCCCAGGCAGGTGTCGAGTACGTCCGAGCTCGTCATTCCAAAGTGAATCCATCGGCCGTACTCCTCGCCCACCGACTCTTCGAGCGATTGCACGAAAGCAGCAACATCATGCCGCGTGATTCTCTCGATTTCCTGGACGCGCTCGACGTCGAGGACGGCGTTCTCGCGAATGTGACGTGCCCCTTCTTCGGGCACCACACCCTCGCGGGCCCAGCCCTCGACGGCAGCGAGTTCGATCTCGAACCAGTGTTCGAGCTTGCGCTCTTCAGACCAGAGCGCGGCGATTTCTTGGCGTGTATATCGGGGGATCATGGGCGGTCGCTCGTGCCGGGGAAATTGGCCAGCCTTGGACGCGGACGATCC
>CAYFTY010000034.1:0-12729 GCA_964346045.1 uncultured Bradymonadales bacterium
GGACATGATCGAATCAGGGGTCCCGACCGTCGGCATCGAGTACGGATAGTCGCCAAAGAAAGCCTGCGCAAAACGGTCGAAATTGACCGAGCCCAGTCGGTCTTTGCGGGCCGCAATTTTCTGCAGCTGCATGCGGCGCTCGCGCTCGAACTCGTCTTCGGGAATCGTTGCGTTGACCAGCACATCGGCAAAGATCTCAAAGCTGCGATCGAAAAAGCGCGAGAGTCCTGACATCGTCAGACCAAATGAGTTGCGCCCGGACATGCCTGCGATGCCGCCTGCCATCGATTCGACCTCGCGGGCGATATCGACGGCGTTGCGACGATCGGTTCCGAGAGTGATCGTCGAACTCAAGAGCGAGTTGATGCCGTTGATTTCGGGCGATTCGTAGCGCAAACCGCCCAGCGTCGCGGCGCGAATCGCAAAGGTTTCGACCGAGTGGTCTTCTTGCACCACCAGGGTCGGCCCATCGGGAAATTCGATCTTTGCAAAGCCGTCCGAATCGGGCTGAATGCCGGTGTCGACCGCTTCGGTCTGGACGATTTCGTAGGCGTCGCGTGCGGCTTTTTCGAGGCCATCCATATCGAACGCCGGGCTCGATTCGGCACGTAGCAAGACCGCGTTGAGGCGATCGACGGTGAAGTATTTGCGTGCCGCATCGCGAATATCGGCGGCCGTCACGCTGCGTAGAGCCGCGTAATATTTCTCCTCGAAATCAATGTCCTGGGTCGTGACCCATGTACGCCCGAGCTTGGTCGCAAGCCCTTCGGCCGACTGTTTGCTGTAGATTTCGCTGCTCTCGATCTGGGTGCGTGCGCGTTCGATGTCGGCATCGGTCACTTTGATCTCTCGAAAGCGAAAGACTTCTTCGAGAATCGATCGCGCAACTTCGTCGTGGGTGGTCTCGTCGTCGAGCTGGTAGTCGGCGCCGATCATGTAGAGGCCCGCATCTTTGGGCGTGTAGGCTCCTGCGTAGATCGTATTTACCAGCTCTTTTTCGCGCTGGATCGTCTGGTAGAGATGCGACGAATCGCCATAGCCCATGATCGCGCCCATCAGATCGAGCGTCGGGATATCCTCGTGCTTGATATGCGGCACCTGGAACGAGAGGCGCAGGTGGTTTTCCTGGATGTCGCGGGCAGCGATGTCTCCGCAAAACGAGGTCTGCGCAGGCTCGGGCTTTCGCTCGGGTCGCTTGTAGGGCTCGGCTTGCCAATCCCCGAAGTATTTGTCGACCAGATCTCTCGCCTCGTCGAGTTCGAAGTCACCGACGAGCACGACCGTCATATTGTCGGGCTTGTAATGCTTGTTGAAGAAGTTCACGACATGTTCGCGCTCGAACGAATCGACTGATTCTTTGGTCCCGATCACGGGCAACGAATAAGGATGTTCTTTGAACGTCGTCGAAAAGAGCATCTGGCTGACGACGCGCGGTGGATTGTCGTTTCCGCGCTTGATCTCTTCCTGAATCACCTCGAGTTCGCTGGCGAGCTCGTCGGCGTCGAAATTCGAGTTGCGGATCGCGTCGCTGAGAATATCGAGGCCCGACTCGAAGAAGCGGCTCGACATCACGACGTAATAACAGGTCTGGTCGAAGGAAGTGAACGCATTGATATGGCCTCCCGAAGACTCGACTTCGCGCGCGATTTCGCCGACTCCGCGGCGGTCGGTGCCCTTGAAGAGCATGTGCTCGTGCACGTGCGCGAGCCCTGCTTCGTAGGGTTCTTCGTCGGCACTCCCGACGGCGACCCAGACCTCGCAGGCGACGACTGGCGCACTCGGGCGCGATTTCAGAATGACTTGAAGACCGTTGTCGAGTTGATATCGGGTGACTTCCATGCGGCTCTCGGGTTCGAGGGGATGCCCAATGTTCTACGACACCTGAACGTTCGAAGACAATGAAACATTCTCGAACTCAACATCGAAGATCAGCCGAGAGCGAGATGGTCCGCACCCCCAGATGGTGACCAGCGTGACCAGTCGGAACTCGTCGAAGATGATTTCTCGGATACGTTCGAACGACATGCGGGCTCCTCAATGCGTGATGAGTGCATCGTGAAGCCCACATGCGAAACCGAAATTACCGGCGTGTGATATCTGTGTGAATTCAGCCGCTATGTTCTTGTTCGACGTGCCGTTTGATGAGCGCAATTTTCTTATTGAGCACATCGACGGTCTCCATGAGATCGAAGAGTTCGTGCTCGATGGTCGGCTTGGCGGTCTTGTTCTTTTCGCGACGCTCGGTCTCGAGGATCTCTTCGGCTTCGGCAGCGGCTTCGTCCATGCCGTTCATGATGACGCCGATGAAGAGATTCAAGACGATCATGGTGCCCAGCAGCGTGAAGCTCACGAAGAAGAGCGAGCCGAGGATCGGCTGGGCTTTCGAAGCCGTGCACAGCGCTTCGTTGCCACCGTAGCCGTAGTTCTCGCAGCCGTACATCTGGATGTACATCAGGTCGGTCCAGTCCTCGAGGGTCACGGCTCGGAAGAGCGAAAGCAGCGAGGTCTGCAGATTACCGAAGTGGATGGGATCGTTTGCGCCAAACATGAAGACGGCTGCCACTCCGTAGAGGTAGAAGAGCAGGAATAAGAGGATCGACACGTAGAACATGCTTGGAATGGCTTTGAGCAGCGCCGAAACCAGGAGCTGCAATTTTGGGAGCGCCGTCACCAATTTCAGCACACGCAAAAGCCGCGCGAGTCGCAAGACCATGGCGTATTCGCCCAGGCCCGGCACGAAACAGACGGCCACGATCAAGAAGTCGAAGATATTCCAGGGATCGAGAAAGTAGCGCCATGGCTTCGAGCCTTCGGCACCCATCTTCACGACGATCTCGAGCACGAAAATGCCCAGGACCAGACTGTCCAGAAAGTGCGCGATCTCGCCGTATTTCTCGATGAACGAGGGATAGGTCTCGAGGCCGACGAGTACGCCGGCCGCGATGATTACAAAGGTGATGAAGTTCTGAAACCACTTTGCGTCACGAACATTTTTGAGTGCTTCGACCATCTCGATTGCTCCTACTTGATTCATTTCTATCGACAGGGCGCATCCTAGGGCGCCCGGTGGCTGATCTCCACGCGATTTGCCGAGCTTTCAGAAAGATTCAGCGCGTCTCAGATGAAGCGAATCGCGCCTCGAAGCATCCCAGATACATAGACTCGTTCGCGGAGTGAACATGAAGAAAATCGCAAGCTTGGTTGGATTGACCCTATTCGTTTCGGCCACGGCCTATGCCGTGATCACGCAGGCAACGGCGATTCAGAAAGCCCACGGGACGGCCAATTGGAGTGAGGTCGAGCGTGTGAAATTTACCTTCACGCACGCACCCAGCGGTACCAGTCGTACTCACGACTGGAATCGCAAGACGGGCAAGGTGAAGGTGACCATGGGCGAGAAAGTCGTCACGGTGCCTGCGAGGCCTGGCGCACTCGAAGGGGACGAGCTCGCTGCCCACAAGGCTTTCATCAACGATTCGTACTGGCTGCTCTTCGAACATTTCATGTTCCGCGACGACGTCGAGCGCGAATATAGGAACGACGTCGATGTGCCGGGCATGGAGGTCAACGCCGATGCCGTGAAGGTCACCTATCCGTCGAATGGTGGCTACACGCCTGGCGATGCCTATGTCGTGTACATGGAGGATTATGAGGCGTTCGCCTGGGCGTATCACCCGGGCGGGTCCGAGAAGCCCAGGCTGGTGACGAGCCGCGCCGAGTGGAAAGACTTCGGCGGCCTGCGGGTACCGACGGTCTTTGATACACCCGACGGAAAGCGCTTCATCACGCTATCGGATGTCGTCGTCGAGTAGGTTGGTGAGCGCGAGCTCGGCGCTATCATTCAATGAGCGGCAGGCACGCATCATCGACCGGATATCCCAGTTCTACACACTCCGCAGGCTGGAATGTCGCCACACAAGCTTCGACCTCTTCGGGTGTACTCGTGGAGTCGCCACAGAGCGAGTCGAACGCACTCAGCTCGCAGCCCGACCGATTCCCTCCAGGGCTATTTCCGTTGGAGAAGACGTAACCGCAATCGCCCGATGGGCCGCATGCACAGGCCAGATCGCAGAGTTCATTAGCTGCGCTCTGACAGCGCTCATTCCAATCGTTAGGATAGGTACCCGCCTGTCGAAAGATATCGATCGTTTCGCAGCCTCCGACCATCACGAGCGGTTGATCGGCTGAGTCGAAGCTGATGGACACGAATTCGTCGAGACAACCTCCCTGCCCTATCGGTCTGGAGAACGACCCAATTCGCGGCCAGAAGTCCGGGGCAAGTCCCCAGAGCAAGGTGAGATCGAAGTTGTGGTCGGCCACGAGCGCAGCCGATTCGCCTACGACGAGCTCCGGCGACTCAAGAATGTTCGTGAAACCTTCGCCGACGATCGTCGTTTCGAAGGCGTTGCCGCCAGACGGGCGCCAGGACACGTAGGTGCCTGCTCGAGGACTGCCGGAAGACGCCAAGATGGGGTTGATGTTGAACAAGATGGCCAACCCGGCAGGTCCAGCGTGAATCTGCTGTTCGTAGGTCATTCCAAACTCCACGTAGTCGGATACATCGAGTGCCTCCTCTGCCCACGAGTCGCCGTCTCGCCTGAGCAGCCAGATCGAGTCGTCGGTGTCGGTGCCGGCCAGCCAGAGGTTGGTCCCAGAAGACGCCACACCGGCCCATTCGCGGGCGGCCCGGGTCCCTTCGACCAGGCGCACGGCCTCGCTCTGCCAACTCGACCCGTTCCAGCTCGCGTAGAACGCGGTGCGACCCTCGAGCTCGAACGAGTGCCAACCCATGTGCACGGTGCCGTCTTCGGTCGCGGCGATGGTTGGTTTCTTGCCATCAGCAACGACGGAAGTCGACCATTCACCGTCGATGGTGCCGTATGCGTGGTTGATGCTCTGCGTGCCCCAGGCGACGTGAATGGTGTTGCCCACGCGAATCGCTTTGGGCACGTAATCGCCCGTCAGTGGAACATCGGACAGCACCTTGACTGGCGCGGCGCCATCGAGGGTCCAGATCCACAATCCGTCTGTTGTGAAGATCACAGCCACGGGGTCGGCGCCGGGCTGCGTGATGGTCGAGCGTGCCACCGTGACGCCTTCGGGAAACGTGTGGCTGTCAGCTTCGAAAAAGGGTAGCGCCCCGGCAGACCCGCTGTCGCCTGCGAAGACTCCACCATCCTGATTGCTCGCGACGCCGCTGTCGGTCGTTTGCTTGTTGCGGGCAGTATCATCACTGCAACCCGCAGCCGCGGCCGCGACGAACATCATGAACATAGTGGCGATTGTCGTTGCATTCATGCTCAGCTCTGGTTCTTTGTGTTCGAACGGAATGGCTCATCGTCGAGTCGACACCTGGACCGCTGCATCTCGTCTCTGACACGGTCAGCCCCATGGACTTCGATACGGTAGCAAACGCCCTCGCCTGAGGAAACACCTCAGAGCTCGAAAGCCATGAAGATTTCGCTGGCTCAATTTGAGGCCCTTGTTGAATGCTCCATCTCGCTATATCACAGGGGACATCTCAAACGATTGATTCTGCAAGATGGAGGGAGCATGAAGGGTGTATGGTTGTTCACGTTATGGCTCGTCGCAGCTCTCGTGGGATGCGGCGGTGCGACACCGGCAACGCAGGGCACGGCGTCTGCCGTCGAGCAGACTTCCCCGTCTGCGTTTGAGGTCGAGCCAGCGTTTGCGATCGTCGACTCACGAGTACCGCTCTTTCCGAAAGATACAACATTCGTAGGGTTCTTCCGGGCCGATTTCGTCTGGTCCATGGCGCTGGAATTCATGCCTCAGGGAAGTGGCGATGAAGATGTCGACGCCCTCAAACGTTCGCTCGCCGACGCCTGGTTTCCCGGGATCGGGAACAATCCGCTCGACGCCGAGAGCGTGACTCTGACGATGGCGCCCTCAGGACTCACGCTGATTTTCGATGGTGAATTCGAGGCCCCTCAGAACCTTCCGAGCTCGATGTTCGACGGGCGTAGAGTCTACTCTCTCCATGAGATCTACCCGGAAGATTCGCCGGCGCGGGGTCTTCGCATCTATCTCACTCGACTCGAGGATCGCCCGGGCGTGGCGATCTATCTGGAGTCGACCCCGGCAGAAAATGGCAGGGCCTGGCCCGCTTCGATCGACGCACTTTGGCCCGATGTGCGTGCGTCGCTCGAAGAGCTCATGCAGATGGTCGACGGGGCCTCGATCGTCGGCGTGAGCCTGGTCGAAGGGCAGGCATCGAGAAGTGTGGAGACTGCGGTATCCAACATGTTTCGGCTGCGCGACACTGACTTTCCTCCGAAATCCGTCGTGGGCTTCGGTGAAGACATGTCGCTTGGTTTTCTCGGAAATGCCGACGAGCTGACCGCGCTCGAGCGTGATTTCGACAAGACGATTTCCAGTTTGAAAACGCTGTTTGAGCAGGCGGCGAAGCAGCCCCGCGGGCCGTCGAGTGAGCGTCTCAGCGGAATGTTCTTCGATCACTTTGCGGCCGCATTCGTGCGCGACGTCGAAAAAGAGCGCGGCGAGGGCTCACTTCTTTACACGGCTCCGTCGCCCCAAACCGTCGGGGCCGCTCTCTTCTATTACGAGGGGTTCGCCTCGATGGTGCGCACTGCCGAGTGGGAACTCGAGAAGAAAGACCGAGACGCAGAGAAGAAGCGAGAGGTCGTCAAGGTCGTCAAAGCCAGAGAGAATATCGAGGCCGGCGCTATCTTGTACGAGTCGATGGTCGTGATCGAAGAGGTACCTCTTCGATTCTTGCCACCTGACCCGGTGCTCGCCGTGGATTTGAACATCTACATCGGCGCCAAATTGCCGGTCGCAGTCGAAAAGGGCGCGATGATTCTGACGAGCGATTTTAAGACATACTCAGACTGGCACCACGAGATCCGGAGGGGATCATGAAAAAAATCGTATCATTGGTTCTCATTTCTATGGCCGCTACTGCGCTTTTTGCCGCCTGCGGCGAAGACGATGGAATCGACTGCTGTGTCGACGGCCGCTATTACTACTGCGAAGACGAAGAGGCGTACGAGACTTGCAATAGTCGAGAGCAGGCGCGCGATTGCGTTCGCGACTCGTTCCTCGACGATAATTGTTGAGCAGCAGCAGTTCAGGAGGAAATAATGAAGACCACGTCGATACTCTCATCGATGGGGCGCATGCGGGTTCTTATGATCTCGATCGCGATTGCCCTTTCGGGTTGCGCGGGAACGCAAGAGCCTGCGGCACAAGAGCCGACCGAGCCGCCCGTTCAGGGACAACCCGAGGTGCTAGAACAACCAGACGAGGTTGGCAGGAAACCGGTTGAGACGGCACCAGCGCTGGACGCGACCGGCATCCTCGAATCACGTGCGCGATGGATCCCGAAAGACGTTCAGCTCGTCGCGATGTCCAATGTGAGAGCAGAAGCTGATGCATTGGTGCGCCGCCGGTCCAGGGATCCCTTTTCGAAGATCAGATCGTTTTGGTTTGACTTGTTCGTGGGGGAACTCAGTGCGAATTTCGGCAGCGCAGAACGCTACACCTATGCCGTTTCGCCCTCGAGCTTCACGCTGATTTTCGAAGGCGAGTTCGAGCCGCCAGACGGTCTCGAGAGCAAAGATGTCGATGGCCTGAAGGTCTACGATCTCGGACCTTTGCAACACGAGCTTGCCCGGTTTTTGGAGATCAGCGGCTCGGGCAGAGAATACTATTACCTGGTCATTCTCGACGAGCCTGCGGGTGCGGTGCTTCACATGCAACGGCTCGGATATTCCGAGCCGTGGGAGCGCCCCGACTGGCCGAAGACTCAGACCGAGCTCGACCCCGGCGGCGATCGTTATGCTCGCATCGCGCGGATGTTGCAGCTCGCCGATGGATACGATCTCGTGGTGGTAAGTGATGGACACCAGGGGTTTCAAAAGGGAGTCGCAGATACGCTGGATTCCTTCTTTGGGGCAGAGGTGCGAGCGCAGGGGTCGATTGTATTCGCGGCGGGTTCTCGGATTCTTCTGGGGTTCCTCGGCGAATCGGATGCGCTATCAGCGACCGAGGCCGAGATCGACCGCAGTCTGGAGTTCTTTCGAACATACGCCAGCGGCGAGACGACTTTGCGTGTGAGCGCTTTCGAGAAAAGCGCGTTCAGGCGGGCCCTGAACCGGGCGCTTTTGTCGACGTACCTGGGAGATGTCGAAAAGAAGTCTGACCCGGGCGCTCTGGTGTACGCGCTTCCGTCTATGGAAGACCCCAGACGATTGGTATATCTGGCGTCCGAACTCACCAGCATGCAGACAAATCTCGCGTACATGGAAACGCTGACTCGAATTCCCGGTCGTCGAGACGTCTTGAAGGTCACGGTTCCAATCAAAGCAGGCACCAGGCTGCAGCGCTCGATGCTCTCGAACCACATCGTATCCGATCAAATCCCCGAGACCCTGGAGTTGGTGCTCGTCGAAGATATGGAGCAATACCTCGGAAAACCGCTCGCTCGTTCACTCGAGGCCGGTAGCTACTTGCTTCCTTCCGATTTCGAGATCACCAAATAGGGAGAAGATCATGAGAATATCGAGCATATTTGTTGTCATCGTCATGATACTTCTTGTTGGATGTGGCAGCTCGCAGAAAGCGCCAGAGACAACCCAGATAGAGACATCTGCTCAGAAGAAATCCGCCGAGGTATCGGCGAATCTCGCGTCTCGGCTGGTCCAACAACGAGCGCCATGGATTCCGTCGGATACCACGCTTCTCGTCGTCGCAGATTCCGAGGCGCTCGAGCTCCTGGTGCGAAGAGCGATGCCTCGAGATAAGGCCGAGGAGGGCGTCGAGTTGTTTCGCAAGAATCTCACGAACGAACTATTTCCCGGTCTCGAGCTCGATGTTTTTGAGGCTGAAACCATGATCTACGCCGTGGGGCCCTCAAGCGTGACGTTAATTTTCAACGGCGATCTCTCGCATCCCACGGGGGTCGAGAAGCGTGAGGTCGATGGACGTGAGGTCTATGTGCTCGATTCGATCCATGACTCGGTCACCGAGCTCGACCGGCGCTTTAACCCAAAGAGTACGACAACGACTCGAATGATGAGCATCAGCGATCCACCGGGTGCGGTGCTTCATATCGATTCCTCTGGCGATAAGGCCGACTGGCCCCAGAATCTCGAGTCACTTTCGGATGCCGGGCTCGCCCGATTCACAGAGCTTCTCGAATTGGCGCCGCAGGCCACTCTGGTCGGTGTAACCGTGAACGGCGGCAAAGCTCTCTTCGAGGTGCGCTACTCTTTGGAGCATCTGTGGAGGAGCGATTATCCGGTGCCCGATGAGATCGTTGTGGGTATGGGGCCTGTGTCATACCTCGGAATTCGAGGAGATGAATCGATTCTCTCTAGCACCGAAGAGAATCTGGACAAGCAGGTTTCGATCGTTCGAGCCTCGTTCGAAAACGAGTGGCGCTCGCGGTTCGATCTCCATCCCTACCTTGCAGATTTGAAGAAAGAGAAAGGGTCCTCGCGGTTGGTCTACTCTTTACCGTTGTCGAACGACTTCTATTACGGATTCTTGACCTACGAGGAGCTCGGCATGAACGACGTTCCCCGTGAGTTGGAGATGAAACCCTACCCGGATCGCGAGAGCCAAAAAGCCAGGGGCTTCGAGGCCATCAAGGCCAGAGGCATGATCAAGAAGGGTACGAAGCTCGAACGGTCCATGGTCGAAACGGGGCAGCTCGATCAGCGTCTTTTGAGATGGAATCCCGTCCTGCCCGAAGACATCGATCAATATATCGGAAAGCGTGTTCTGCGAGATATCAACCGAGGACCGATCCTCGAGGCTGACTTTGAGGACGCAGATCGCGAACCATCGCAGTAGGAAACCCTTCTTCCTCTTCTCTGAATCGAACTCGGAGTCTGACTATATGGAAGACTTCAATTCGTGCGCCTGGTCGTATCATCCCGGTGGGTCCGACGAGCCCAAACTCGTGGCGAGTCGTCCCTCCTATCCCCGCTTTCGCTCGAATTTTGCTCCCCGAGGGAGGAATTTTCGGCCTTCGGCCGGTCGGCTACTTGCTACCACCAGGGGACAACAGGGTACCCGGTCTCGACCGAAAGAAGAGAGTTAGATAGGGGCTATCCAATCTCCGAGATGTCGGCGACGTCTCGAAAGAGACTGCGAAGGTCGGCGAGGAGCGCGAGGCGATTGCGCTTGATCGCGGCATCGTCGGTCATCACCATCACGTTGTCGAAGAACTCGTCGACCGGGCCTTTGAGCTTGATGAGGATCTGACAGGCGCGTTCCCAGTCTCGAGAGTTCAGGGCGACCTCCATCGCATCTTCAGCCTCGTTGGCCGCGTCATAGAGTGCCTTTTCGGCGTCCTCGGCGAGGACTTCCGGATCGACTGGCGTGTCGAGGTCGAAGTCAGCGGCCTGCTTCTTGAGGATATTCACCACGCGTTTGAACCCCTGCGCGAGCGGCTCGAAATCGGGCTCGTCGCGCAGTGCTGCGAGGGCTTCGACGCGGTCGGTGATGCTGAGGACATCTTCGAGTCCGACGGCGAGGACGGCCTGGACGACGTCGGTGGGGTAGTCTTTGGCGAGCTGGTTTTCGAGACGCGTGCCGACGAACCCGAGGATCTTCGCGTCGAGCTCGTCGCCTCCGGTTTCGAGGACGCCTTCGTCGAGGTCGTCGTAGGTCGAACGCGCGAGTTCGATGAGTTCGGGCAGCGACACCGTGTAGGCGCGTTCCTGCAAAATGCGGATGACGCCGAGCGCAGCCCGTCGCAACGCATAGGGGTCTGAAGCACTCGTCGGCTCGAGACCGATACCAAAACACCCGACCAGAGAATCGAGGCGTTCGGCGAGAGCGAGGCAGGCGCCGGCGTCGGTCTGAGGAGTGTCGTCGGCAGCTCCTTTGGGCAGATATTGCTCGTGGATCGCGACGGCGACCTCGTCGGGCTCGCCCGCATGTCGAGCGTATTCGCGCCCCATGACGCCCTGCAGGTCAGGAAATTCGCCGACCATCTGTGTGACGAGATCCGCCTTGGCGAGGTAGCCGGCACGACGTGCGTGCTCGACCGTATCCTCGCTGGCGCCAATGGCTTCGGCGATGCGGGCCGCGGTCATCGATACACGGGCCGAGCGTTCTTTCATCGTGCCGATCTGCTTGAGCCAGATCACACGGTCGAGCTTTTCGACGAAGCTCTCGATCGGGGCACGGAGGTCTTGTTCCCAGAAAAAACGCGCGTCGTCGAGCCGTGCTTTGAGTACGCGTAGGTTTCCTGCAGCCACGACATCGGGGTCGCGCACGGGGGTGTTGTAGATGACTCCACACGCGGGCAGCAGATTTCCTTTTGCGTCGGCGATGGCAAAATAGCGCTGGTGCTTGCGCATCGACGAGATCAAGACCTCGTCGGGCAGCTCGAGGTAGTTTGAGCTGAAGTTCACCAGCACAGGATGTGGCTCTTCGACGAGATGGATCACCTCGTCGACGAGTCCTGGATCATCGACCACGGCTCCACCGGCTTGCTCGCCGAGCAGGGCAATGCCTTCTTCGATGGCTTTTCGGCGCTCGGCCTGATCGACGACGACGTGCGCTTCGCGGAGGTCGCTGATGTACGCGTCGATCGATGAGACATCGATGGCGTCTGGTGCTGCAAATCGATGTCCGCGCGTCTTGCGCCCGCTTTCGACCCCGGCGAAGTCGACCGGGACGACCTCGCCATCGGCGACGGCGACGATCCAGCGGATGGGGCGGGCGAAACTCTCGCGATAATCGGCCCAGCGCATCGATTTGGGAAAATGCAGGCCGCGCAGCACTCCCGATAAAATCTCGGGCAGACGCTCGAGCGTGGGGGCTCCCGTTTCGAAGACTTTGGCGGCAACGTATTCACCCTTTTCGGTCTCGACCGTATAGAGGTCGCTTACGTCGACGCCCTGGCCGCGCGCGAAACCCTGGGCAGCGCCGGTCGGTGCGCCGTCTTTGAACGCGACCTGAGCCGGTGGGCCGGTGCGAACCTCTTCGAGATCGCTCTGCGAGCTCGCCAGGTTTTTCACGGTGAGCACCAGTCGTCGAGGAGTGCCGTAGGCGACCACGCCCTCGGCAGCGATTCGGTCTTCTTCGCAGGCCTTTTCAAAGGCGTTCTGCATCTGGTCGAGCGCGTCGTCGACGAAGCGCGCCGGGATGTCTTCAGCTCCGATTTCGAAGATCAATTCCATGTCACGCTCCTTCTTCGTGGATCCACTGCGACTTTTCGTCTTCGGGCAAGAGCGGGAAGTCGAGGGCTCTTCGCTTTTCGACAAAGCGGGTGGCGATGCCTTTGGCCAGGCGTCGAATGCGGCCGATGTACTTCTGACGTTCGGTCACGCTGATGGCGCCTCGCGCATCGAGGGTGTTGAAGACGTGGTTGGCCCGCAGGATATAGTCGTAGGCGGGCAAGACGAGGTTCTTTTCCATCAGTCGGCGTGCTTCTTCTTCGAGCTCGTCGAACCAGCGCAGGTGCATCTCGACGTTGACTTCCTCGAAGTTGAACGTGCTGAACTCGACCTCTTCTTGATGGCGAATCTGCCCGTAGGTCACGCCTGGCGCCCACTCGAGGTCGTAGACGTTGTCGCAATCCTGCAAAAACATCGCGATACGCTCGATGCCGTACGTGATCTCGGCGCAGACGCGCTCGAGTTCGAGCCCGCCGACCTGCTGGAAGTACGTGAACTGGGTGGCTTCCATGCCGTCGATCCAGACCTCCCAGCCCAGGCCCCACGCGCC
>CAYFTY010000035.1:0-12658 GCA_964346045.1 uncultured Bradymonadales bacterium
GGTGTGTATTTCGTCTCGGCCAGGTTGACGGCGGGGTCTCGCCGCGCATGCGACGGGCCTATCATGCGCTACACGAGGCAGGTATCGCCGTCGAAAACGGGCTCTTGCAACAGCTCAAACGAGAGGAGATCTATCGCTCTGGCTCTACTGCCACTGGCTTGATTGCCGACATCCTGGCAAGTCTCGAGGTCGAGGCCGCGGTCGAGCCGATCGTCGAGCTCTTGAAGCTCGAGCCCGAGACCAATCTGCGGGCGTTTTCGTTTCTAGGCCACGCCATCACCGAACTCGATGGGCCCGGATTCGAGCGCGTATTTGCGCTCATCGAAGACGAATCGGCGTCTACAAAACTCGACGTCCTGGCCGCCCTCTCAAATTTCAACTACGAACACGCCGGGCTCGCCGAGCGCGTCTTCGAGCTCATCGACGAGGCCGAATCACCCGACGATAGAGACTTTGCGGTCGCGATCCTCATCGATCTACACCCCGAACACTCGACCGAGAAAATCCTGGGCTTGCTCGACGGCTTCATCGAACGGTCGCTCGAGGCGGTCGAGAAGCCGGGCGATGAGCTGCGAGCCGTGCCAGGCACTCTGGCGAGCATCCAGGAAACCTTCACGTTCGCCCTGGCGCTTGAGCGCGAAGGAATCGAGCTCGGGGCAAGTCGTAAAGAGCTTCTCGAACGTTTACGTGAGGTCGGCGAGAATGTCTTGCAGACCGGAATTACCGGTACCTACCGCGCCGGTGACGAACCCGGCCGCAATGATCCCTGTTCGTGCGGAAGCGGCAAAAAATACAAAAAATGCTGCCTGCGAAATTAGGCCGGGGCATCCGTAGCAACGGGCCCCCGATCTTTGACTTTCATGTCGTTCCATTCGACACATCGTCATTGGGGACCCGCAGCGATCGGTCATAGCACCTAAAAAGCGTATCGCGCTTTGAGGCCGCCGACCAAGCCGACTGACACCCCGCTGGTGCGCGTCGCGTAGCCGATATCGCCGAGCAGGGTGACTCTCTCGGTGATGTCCCAGCCGAGCTCGTAGACAAATCGAAGACCTGCCGGGTTTACACCGGGGTCGGGCTGGTTGTTGGCCTCGAGCGTCAGCGACATGGGCACCGCGGGAACGGTGTCCCAGGCAAAGGTCATCCAGCCTCGACTTCCGATGTCTTCGACCAATTCGCCCCCGAGCTCGAGACGAGTGCCTGCAATGCGTCCGATACGCACGACGCCGCCTACGCCGACGGCGAATCCAACATCACTGGCGCCGAGCGTGAGCCGCCCCGTGACCGAAAAATTGCGCCAGGCTTCGATGGTTGCCTCGCCGAATCCATAGTTGAGCCCGGGCTCGTCGCCCGCTGTGTCGACCGGTACCGAACGTCCGTCGATCGATATAGTGGGGCTGCTACCCCGCATGAACCCAAGGCCAAAGCCAAAGTCGTAGAGGAATTCCAGCGGTCGGTAGGTATATTGAATTTCGCTTCGAAAGAGTGCGTCCGAACCGGTCTCGGTCTGCTGGTTCGAGCCGGTTTGATGCGCGCCGTACATCGTATATTCGGTGCGCAACTCGAACTCCGAGGTCTGGCCGTCGTGCCGTTCGAGACGGCTCATGCGCCGGGTCAAAGACGTCTCACCGTCGGCGTAAGCCGGTTGTGGATTCTCCTCGGATGCGAAATGAACGAATTCGACGCCCTCGGCATCGACCGACGCGATGTAATACTCGACGCCCGGCGGCTGTACGAAGCTTGCGGGCACGACGGCCACGTGCGTATTCGCATCGGTACGCTTGAATTCGTAGGTCTCGAAATCGCCGTTCTGTCGCAGCGATCGGACCTTGAGATAGAGGCTTTCGAACTTCCAGTCTTTTTCGACCTGAGCTTCGAACCATGCCTCTTCTTCGGCCTCGAGACCGCTCGGAGGCGTATGCAAGAGCGACGGCTCTTCGGCTGCGAATGCGGGCGTCACCGTGACGAAAATGAGAATCGAGAATAGGTTCCGTATCGTGTTTTTCATGGTGTCCTCACCAGTCGATATTCAGGCTGGCGCCAGCGCCGGGCCCGTGATGATTGATAGTGCGTGCGTTCCAGGCGATATGGCCCATCACGCTGAGCGATTCAGTGAACTGGTAGCCGGCGCCTGCCTGGAGCGAGACGCCGAGGTCTTCACCGACAGGCAGGTCGGTCACGACGACCTCGGCGCGCATCGGCACGCGGTCGATCTCGAGAAGGTCGAGATTGATCCAGGCCTCCGAGCCGAGCCCACCGATGAGTGCGAGCCCGGTCTCGAGTCGTGTGCCGTCTTCGGGACCCAGGCGTACAAAGGCGCGCAGGCCAAAGCTGCTCTGAAAGGTGTCGAGGTTGTCGCCCTGCCGATTACCGAGCAAAAGCGCAGCCCCGGTGCCGAAGTACCGGCCAGCGGCCCAGTCCATCTCGGCAAAACCGTAGGCGAGTGAGAGCGAACGAGTTTCTCGACCGTCTTCGATGGCCGCGACCGAAGCGCCCTCACCGTCGAAAATTCCGGCGCCGACGCGGAATCCGTCGAGCCACGGCTGGTCGAGTTCGTATCGATAATCGGCTTCCATTCGCCAGTACTGGTCGACGCCGTCGCCGATTTTGAAGTCGACGAACTCGCTCTCGACTCGCGCCCTCGAGCGGTTGGCGACAGGTGCAGGGTCGACCGGCGGCTCGTACACCTCGACGATGCCTTCACCTGCTCGTTCGAGCTGCCCATCTCTGCGGACGGCCTCGACGAAATATTGAACCTCAGCCGTCTCGGAAGTGAATTGCGCCGGCAAATCTGCGCGCCAGGCATGGGTTCCGTATGGCTCCATCGCAATTTCTTCAAAGCGTGGAGCCCCCTGGATACGTATAAAAGCGCGAGCCTCTTCGACGTTTTCGGGACGCGTGAATGTGGCGACCACCGGGGCTCTGCGATCGACTGCGACCCGTGAGGGCGCCGAGGTGATTCCGTCGACACGGCGTTTGGCCTCTCGCGTCCGCGCGGCCTTTTCTGCGTCCTTTTGCGAGGCTCGCTCTTCGGCGAGTCGCCTCTCCTCGTCGAGACGATTTCGCATCCACGCAAGTTCGACCTCGATGTCTTCGGCGTAGCGATTACCCGAATGCGACTTCAAAAACTCGACATAGCGGTCGATGCGCCTGGTAATTGGCTGGCCCAGAGTCGAGAAGAACAAATCATCGACCGCCGCCCTATCCGAGTCTTCGGCGCCCGCTTTCGGCGCGCCTGCCGCCGACCCACTGGAGTCATCGGAGCCCGCTTTCGGCGGGCCCGAGGTGAGTTCTTTCTCTGCACTCGCTCTGGTATGCGCGGGACGTTCGTGCGGTAGATATACGACGAAGTCACCAACCTTTGGCGCGCGACTGAGACCCTCGTGATTTCGACTGATCGAGAGCACCGAACCCACCTGGTCGAGTCTCAGCGTACCAATCAAGAATCGATCGACGATTTCTTCCTGGGTCACGGGGTGAGTGACCTCCAGCCTTCGGTAAATCAGTACCGTCGCACGACTCGGAACCCCCTCTGATTCACCAACATCTACAATGAGTTCCCCATCGGCGATCCGAACGACCGACCCTTCGACCGGCTTCGTTTTTTCGGCACCGATGGCCGAGCTCGCAGCCAGGCTGAGTAGCGCCGCGGCTGCGAGTGAGACCAAGAGTTTGTTCATGTTTCTTCTCCTATTTCGACTTGTCGGTCGGTATAGAAGCAGATCACATGCCAGGCTTTTCATGTTCGCGCATAAGCGCGCTATTGCTGGGTTATGAGAGCGAAAGCCCAATCCGACCAATCAGCCGGAAAAGGGGTAGCTGTACTCCTGTTTTCCGTGAGACGTGCACCACATATCCGAGCCGCGCCGCAAAATCATGTTGGCGTCGTCTCTTGCTGTCGCACTGATTGCGTCATGCAGACCCTGTAGATGTCTGGAGTCTGCTCTTGGCGCGCACGCCATGAATCGAACGGTTATCGCTTGACTGAAATGCGCGATCTGGCTCGAGACCGCTTAATAGGTTCGCCCAGTACCTGAGGCTGTAGGGATACAGACGCCCACGCGATCGCCCTGCTCTTCCTTGAAGCAGTTCTCATGTTGCAGACAATTTGCATCACTGACACAGCCCTCGGTGCAAACCGCCTGAATGGGCGAGCTACAATAGGTACCCGGCTGACAAACGACCATGCGGTTTTCATCTCCGCAGTGAACGTAGCCTCGCTCGTTGGGCTTAGCCGGCATGTCATCGTCAAACATGGCACATCCGCCCAGCAACAAGACAAGAATGCAGATAAGATGTTTCACCACGAAGCCTCCTCCTGCGCCCGTTTGATAGACCGTCTTGCATGCCATCTATTCAAACATAGGTCGCAGAGCTCAACGGCCCCCGAGTCTTCGGGACCCTGCAAACCAGGACTCCGAATCCTCGAGGGCCTGCCTTCCCCCGGTGAAATCATGAACAAACGACTCTTACTTCTTCCGGCATGCGTCGAGGCAAATCAGATGCAGCAGATACAGCTCTTCGGGTGGGGTGTAGTCAGCAAGCGCAATGCTCGCAAGCGGATCGGGATGCAGGGAGAGTGCGACCAGCGAGACCTCAATGACGCCGGGCAAACGAATTTCGCCGCAGCGAAGAGGCTCGAGATACATCGTCATTGGCTGCAATGGGTCTTTCGAAAGCTGTGCCACCACCCAATTATAGCGATCCAACTCACGGCGAAATTTTTGCTGCTCGGCAGTCACCTCGATTTCAGATAATGGCACCTGGGGACCAAGACCCTTGAGAGTTGAGGTCCAATTTCGATTCGACATCTTCGACTCCGTAACATGAGATCTCGGCCTCCCTTCGAAGCCGCTTCATATAGGTTTTCGGCCGCAGCTTGCTTTCGTTGCGAAAAAGTTTTTCCGCCGCCCACCAAAAACTCTCGAATCGCCAGGTTTTATCGAGCCAAAACAAAATCGATGTTTTTGGCCGGATGAGCTTTTCTCTCTTCTCCTGTTCGTTTCGGTCGCGAAATCCGATTCATATGAGCGGTGGGCCCATGAACTTCGAGAGAATTGACTTTGAGAGTCCTGGGGAGCTTGTGTAAACCTGCCGATCACCCTTATGGCAGACGCGGACGCGCCCGTTCGATAATCGCAGGGTAGTCGAGACCGGCGGGCAGTGTGCCGAACGCAAGCCCTCCATTACCACCGAGCCTCGAAGCACAGAATGCGTCCGCAACTTCTTCATTTCCAGCTCGAACAAGAATGGAGCCTTGAAGAGCGAGCCCCATCTTTTCGACGACGCGCCGTGCTCGAAGCTGCATATTTTCCGTGTCGGTGAGGTCCTTCTTGAGACTACCAACGAAGGCATCAAGTCGCTTGTCTGCACCCGCAGCCTTCTCGATCTCCGAGAAAAATGCCTCGACGGACTCGGGACTTCGCTGCATGGCGCGGAGGACGTCGAGACACTGTACATTCCCAGACCCCTCCCAGATTGAGTTCAGGGGGGCCTGGCGATAAAGGCGAGGCATGATGAACTCCTCGACATAACCGGCGCCTCCGAGGCACTCCTGCGCTTCATTGACCTGTGGCGGCGTTCGTTTGCAGACCCAGTACTTACCAATCGGCGTTGCCAGGCGTGCGAAGAGCCGTTCGTGCTCGTCTGTTTCGACGTTTCCAAACGCCCTTGCAACACGCATCGAAAGTGCGAGAGCCGCCTCGGACTCGAGAGCGAGATCGGCGAGCACATTCTGCATCAGAGGCTGATCGATGAGCTTCTTCCCGAAGGCCTTTCGGTAGAAGGCATGATGAGTCGCCTGGGCAAGTGCTTGTCTCATCAAACCGGCTGAGCCGAGCATGCAGTCGAGGCGTGTTTGCGCAACCATCTCAATGATCGTAGGCACCCCGCGCCCCTCCTGGCCGACCATCTGAGCCCAGGCCCCACGGAACTCAACCTCACTCGAGGCATTCGATTTATCCCCGAGCTTATCTTTGAGACGCTGTATTGCGAACGCGTTCTTTGTGCCGTCCGGGCGCCATCGAGGCATGAGAAAGCACGAAAGTCCGCCCTCGCTTTGTGCGAGAACGAGCCATGCATCACACATCGGTGCAGAGAAGAACCACTTGTGGCCCACCAATTCATATGCGCATCCAGGTCCGGGTTGACCGATGGGGCTCGCCTGCGTGGTATTCGTTCGCACATCAGAGCCTCCCTGTTTCTCGGTCATGCCCATACCGACTGTGACAGATTTCTTCTGGTCGGCCGGCAGATTGCGAGGGTCGTAATCCTGCGCAAGGATCCTGGGCTCCCAGACCTCTGCCAATTCGGGCTGATGACGCAGCGCTGGAATCGCCGCGTGAGTCATCGTAATCGGACACATGGTTCCCGCTTCGAACTGGTTGTGCACGTAGCAGAGCGCCGACCTGACAACCTGAGCGCCCTCGCGCGGCTCTCGCCATGTCAATCCATGGAGATCATGAGCTTTGGCCAGCTCCATCGATCGATGGTAGGCGGGATGAAACTCGACCTCGTCAATACGGTGCCCATAACGATCAAATAGCTTGAGTTCAGGCAGATTCTCATTGGCCCTGAACCCAGCTTCCAGCAATTCGTCTCCCGCGATCTTTCCGAACTCGAGTAGCCTCTCTCGCCCCCACCCGCCGCCTTCTCGTTCGACAGCGTCCTGCAGGGCTTGATCTTGTTCAAATGCATTATATCCGCGCAGCGGACGCGATTGATTGAACACTTCATGCGTCTCTTCCATCACTTTCGTTGTCTCGCTTAAGTCGTTCATCCTCTGCCTCCGAAGTCCTGTGCGGACGGTAGCCTAGCATTTCGCCTTATCTCAGTCAGCCCGAGCGCCATCGATGCGCCTCCCGAAGCGCTCAGGGCATCCCCGGGGGAAAGAGCGGAGCTTGCGTTTGCAGACCGGGTGCTTGTTTTGGCAATCTGGTGCTTTGCGGCGCTCGATACACAGGCGAAAAGCTCCAACGACCACGTGCACCAAATCGCAACAAATGTTAGACCACCCACTATGGCTACGAACGACACATGGACCGTGCTCAAGATGCTCGAATGGACCACCGGCTGGCTGGCCGAAAAGGGCATCGACGACTCTCCCAGGCTCGATGCCGAATTGATGCTGGCGCACGCGCTCGGCGCCAAACGCATGGAGCTCTACATGCAGTTCGACCGCCCGCTCGCCGACGACGAGCTCGCGCATTACAAAGCGCTGATCAAGAGACGCGCCGCGGGCGAGCCGGTGGCGTATATCGTCGGAGAACGTGGTTTCTGGACCATCGAACTCAAATGCGACAAACGCGCGCTCGTTCCCCGGCCTGAAACCGAAGTCGTGGTCGAAGAAGCGCTCGAGGTGCTCGGTGAAGACTTCGAAGCGCGCATCATCGACATTGGCACGGGCACCGGCGCCATCGGGCTCACCATCGCCAGAGAAAGGCCGGCCGTCGACATGACGCTCACCGACACGTCGGCCGATGCCATCGCGCTCGCCCGAGAAAACGCCGAGGCGCTCGAGCTCGATGTCGCCATCCTCGAAGGCGACCTCTTCGCAGGCGCGAAGGGGGAATTCGACATGGTCGTTTCGAACCCACCGTACGTCGGCGAAAACGAGCGCGACCTTGTCGACGACACCGCTCACGAGCACGAGCCGCACGATGCGCTCTATGCCGGGCAGGACGGCCTCGACGTGATTCGACGGCTGGTTCCTGCCGCAAAAGACAAGCTCAAATCAGGCGGTTGGTTGATCTTCGAACATGGCTTCAGACAGGGCGACGCCGTGCGCAAATTGCTCGAAGACGCCGGCTTCGAAGACGTTCGTATCCGCAAGGACTACAGCGACCACGACCGCGTCGCGCTCGGCCGCAAACCCTGAAATTCCCAGCCGCGGTACCCGTTGCGACCGCGGGCCGCATCCCGTCTTCGCCTTGTGGAAGAAGCTGGCGAAGCCAGCAGATGGGGGTCGCCGTGCCCTGAGCGCAGTTTGCTGCATGAGATAATGTCCCTGGGGTGCAAACCACCAGAGCCTCGGACTCGCCATGCCCCGACGTATCGACTATCCTGAGGGCACAACCCAAACGAGCGAGCATGTTTATGAAGCACCGGGGGGAGACCTGTCTCCAAATCATACTGGCGTTATTTCTGGCGATTGCTGCCTGCGGCGACGACGAATCGTCGACCGAAAATAACGGCAATAACACCAACAACCAGACGGTCGGCGAATGGAACGTCGAACTCTGTGAAGGCGGCACCGACGAAGACGGCGACGGCTTTGCGGATTGTGGTGATCCGGACTGCTACAACGATGCAATCTGTGTCTTCGAGCCGAGCGGATTTACCGTGCCAGACCTGCCGCTGAACGGCGTGATCAGCCTCTGGGAGCGCGCGAGCTGGTATTTCGAAAACGGCGAATTGCAGCGCGGTGTCGCCGATGGCGTGATCACGCCCGAAAATATCGGCACCGTGCGAGGCCGCGTGGTCGACACCGAGGGCAATCCCATCGTCGGAGCTTCGGTCTCGTTGGCCGGCCTGCCCGAGATGGGCCGCACCTACACGCGCGATGACGGACGCTACGACCTGGCGTTCGACGCAGGTCGCAGGCTCGTGATCCGTATTGCTGCCGAAGGCTACATCACGAGCGATCGCGAGCTTCCTTCGCGTCTGCAGCGGCCGAATGCACTCGAAGACATCGTACTCGTTGCCTACGAAGATGAGCCGACCCTCGTCGACTTCAGCGGCGCGCACTTCGTAGAGGGCACGACCACGTCTGACGAAGACGGCGAGCGCCGAACAGCAGTGTTCATTCCCGAAGGAACGAGCGCCTCACTGACGTTTCCAAACGGCGCCCGTCAGCCGCTCGAGCAGATGAACGTTCGAGCCACCGAGGTCACGGTGGGTGATACGGGTCGCGATGCGATGATGGCCGAACTTCCACCTTCGACGCTCTATACCTACGCAGCCGAATTCACGGTCGATGAGGCCGAAAAAGCGAACGCCGACGGCGTCGAATTCAGCCAGCCTGTGTTTGTCTACGTCGATAATTTCACCGGTTTTGCACCGGGTACGCTCGTGCCATCGGGGTTCTACGATCGAGCCTCGACGAGTTGGGAGCCCCAGACCGACGGACTCGTCATCGAGATCACCGGTGTATCCGACGGCCTCGCCGACCTCTCGTCGACGGACGCACTCAGTGCCGAAGAGCTCGAGACACTTCGATTCACCGACGCTGAGCGTCGTATTCTGGCCGAGAATTACGAGGTTGGCGACACCCTCTGGCGGGTGCCCACGAAACATTTCAGCCCGCACGACTACAACTGGTCGGGTCTCTTTCCACCGGGCACTTTCGCTCCCCCGGGAGCAGGTGCTGGTGGACTGACGCAATCGAATGCGGACTCGTGCGTTTCGCAAGAGGTTGGCTCGATGATCGGGTGTTCGAGTCAGACGCTCGGCGAGCGCATTCGGCTCAACGGCACGCCCTTTACGCTTGCCTATAACTCGAGCAGAACACTCGGGCGCAAGCCGGTGATCTCGGTGCCGGTATTGCCTGTGCAGGGCAACCTGAACCCGCAGCTACTCGGGGCACAGGTACGCGTAACCGCCGCCGGGCAACCGCTCGGCGAGCGTGAATTCTTGCAGCGAGCCGACATCCCACGTGCTGAAGAATTCATCTGGGACGGGCGCGATCAATTCGGTCGTGCCATCCAGGGCACCGCCGAGGTCGAAGTCGTCGTAAAACTCGTCTACGCGGCATTCTATGCGACTCGAATTAGCGACAACGTCGTCGAATTGCCGCCGTCCGGCATCAGCGAAATCCCACCGGAATTCGGTTCCTACCAGGCCGAAGAGGGAGTCAACGTCGACCTCGGTCGTGCGCTCATCGTCATCACGCGAAAGTACTCCGAGCAGGTGACCACCGGAACCTATGACGCCGCCCGCGAAGGCCTCGGTGGATGGACGCTCGACGCGCAGCATCGCTACGACCCGGTCGGTCGCACGATGTATTATGGAAACGGTCAGGACCTTCCGGCCGGTCCTGACGACCGAATCTTCGAAGTCGTTGCCGGTGCCACCGACGACTTCAATTTCGACCGGCCAGCTGACGGAGAAGACCCGCGCGACTACGTGCTGGGAGGACTGAATTCGAGTGCTGTCGGACACGACGGTACGGTCTACACCCACGATACCTTTACCGTGCGCGCGATCGACCCGAATACCAACACGATCCAGACCATTGCGGGCGCGATGCCCGACTTCATGAATTTCGACCCGGTCGAAGAAGAGACGGGCGACGGCGGGCCTGCAGCAGACGCCCGTTTTCTAATCGTGAACGAGATCAAGGTTGGCAAAGACGGACTCCTCTATATCCATTCGCAGGACTATATCTGGCGCATCGACCGCGACGGGCTCATTCACCAGATCCTGGGAAGTCCTGACGGCTCGCGACAATTCGACGACGGAGCGCGAGCCGACGCCGTGACGGCGCGCTGGGATTACTTCGATATCTCGGCCGACGGCGTGCTCTATTTTGGCGACTCATCCAGTGTTCATCGACTGACGAGAGACGGCCGTGTACGCTACGTGATCACCAGCGACGGATCATGCGAGAACGAGCCGTGCGGGGATGGCGAGCTTGCGATTGGCAATCGATACAAGACGCTTCGGGACGTCGCGATCGCCAACTCGGGAGACGTCTATTTCGCTGAAGATCGAAGTTCAGCCGACGGCGTGACTCGTTCGTGGATTCGACGCGTTCGCCCCAATGGAACGCTCGAAACCTATGCAGAAACCCCCTTCGTGAAATACCTGGAAATTGGACCCGGCGATCAGGTCTACATCTCCATCGATGCCGTCGATGAAGCAAACCTCGGCGCAGGTGTCTTGCAGGTGATGGAGGACGGAGAAATCATGCCAAGAGTTGGCATATTTGAAGCTCCGATGAACCTGGTGCAAGAGCTCTTCGGATTCATCGGTGAAGCTGCGAGAGATGGCGAATCGGCTCTGCGTCCCGTCGCCTCTGGTAACCCCTTCAGCATCACCCCGAGCGGCGGGATTGTCTTCAATCTTCCGGGCCAGATCGTTCGTCTCAAAGAGCTATTCCCTGGCTATTCGGGGGCGAATTACCAGATCGCGACACCGGGTGGTTCGGTGATCGACGAATTCGAACCACGTGGTCAGCACCTCCGGTCCTACGATGCGCTCACCGGCGTGCCGATCTGGAATTTCGAATACGACGAAGACGGACGTCTGCTGAGCGCGACCGATCGCGACGGCGACGTCACCGAGATTCTTCGCGACGGGCAGGCGCGGCCCACCGCCATCGTCGGCCCGAACGGGGTCACGTGGACGATGTCGGTCGACGAGCAAGGCATGTTGACCGAGTTGACGAGCCCCGAGGGTGAAGTCTGGGCGTTCGAATACGACCAAGGCCTGATGACTTCGATGACAAATCCGCGCGGCGAATCGTGGACCTTCACCTACGACGAGGCCGGCCGACTTGTTGCAGACGAAATGCCCAACGGCGGCACCTCGACGCTCGAGCGAGACCCCGAGTCGAATTCGGTGCTCTTCACCACGCCCGAAGGGCGCCAGACCGACTATCGCGAGACGCCGCCTACGAATTCGCTCGACTATCGCGGCCGTTTTACCGGCGACCTTTCGGTGCAGACAAGTCAGTTACGAGACGGTTGGAGTCGCACTGAAACTCAAGACGGGACCGTCACTCGAACGCGAACGCAATCGCACCCCGTCTACGGCATGATCGCAAGCTACCCCGCCCAGTCGCGCACGCTCTTGCCATCGGGCCTGGCAGTCGAAACCGAGACGACCCAGACCGCGACGACCGCTGAGGCTGATCTGGTGAGCGGCCTCGACGAGTGGGAGTACGTGACGACCGACGGCACGAGCACCGTGACCCGTTTTTGGGATCCGATGACGCAAACCCTGAGCGTCGAAACGGGCGAAGGCCGAGAGGCGTCGCTCGAGCTCGATTCGCTTTCGCGGCCAGCGGTGCTGACGACGCGAAATGTCGAGCCCGTGTCCTACAGCTATGATGCGCAGGGTCGCGTCGTTTCGGTCGATCAGGGGGCTCGATCGATCTCGATGACATACGACGCGCAAGGCTATCTCGGCAGCATCACGACCGACGACGGCACCACCCAGCTTTCGCGCGACCTCATGGGCCGCATCACTCGGGGCGAACGCGCCGACGGTACCTTTGCGACTTTCGTTTACGACGAGCTCGGCCTGCTGACACGTGTGACGCCTCCGGCGCGCCCGGCCTATTCGATGACGAACGACGTGCGCGGCAACCTACTCTCGATGACGATGCCGAGCGGCGAAGAGACCGTCTATGAATTCGACCTCGACTATCGTTTCACCGGCATGACGCTTGGCGATGGGCGCGAGGCCTCGGCGACGTACGACGATAGTAATCGGGTCGATTCGGTCGTGCTCGACGGCACCACCTTCGACTACACCTACGCCTCGACCGGGCAACTCGCCGGGGTCACCGGCGGCGATGCGGATCTCGCACTGACCTGGGACGGGCCGCTGCCGCTGACGAAAACCGCGTCTGGCGTCGCCTCCGGCTCAGTTGGCTGGACCTGGGCCGACGGCACGTTGCGTCTCGAAACAGTCGACATCAACGGCACCGAAATCG
>CAYFTY010000036.1:0-12651 GCA_964346045.1 uncultured Bradymonadales bacterium
GTGCTCATGATTTCTGGCGTGCCAGAGTGATGATCGCGGCCGCGAATCCGCCGAGGCCGAGCGTCGCATGCGCGCCGACGTTCCACTTGAATTTCACGGGCTCACTCGCCCTGTACGCGGCTTCGCCCATGCGCATCGAAGCTGAATCACTCGTCCAGTCTTCGTAGGCGATGAACAGAAAGGCGAGTCCGACGATTAAAAAGATAGCCGACGTGAGCAAGGGTTTAGATTCGGTCTTCACAGGTGAATCTTCGGTCGCTATGAAAAGAAGTGTCAAACACCCGAGAGACCGCCATGAGCGCCAACGATAGAGATTCTGACGAGCTCCAACCACCCGCCTACCTCATGGAGGAGGTACCTCTCCCCGATGATGAGTGGATTCCGGCTGACTCGGGCCCTCGAGACGATGCACCGCCACCCGACGACGACTGGATGCCTGCCCAAAGCGGCCCCCGCAACGACGCGCCACCGCCCGAAGAAATCTGGGCGAGCTCGGCACAGCCGGCCCAGGGTGAGTCCAATACCGAGGGTACGCGAGAATTCGGGCGCGGAGTCACCGTCAAGATCGTCGGTGGCAAAGAGGGTGTCGGCCACGTCGGTGATATCTTCTGGTGGGGTGAGTCGAAATACGGCGAAGGGATGCGAGCCGGTGTGAGCGGCCCGGGGGATATCTCGTACTGGGTCGACGAAGAGAATCTGGGTTGGCCTGACGAGGAAGTACCCGAGGAAGTACTCAAAGCAGCCGAGGCGGCGGGAGAGATGGGTAAGGGCGACCGGGTTCTCGTCAAAGCCGGGCGCGATAGCGGCGCCGAAGGTGTGATCTTCTGGTGGGGCGAATCGAAGTACGGTGAGGGCATGCGTGCCGGACTCGAGACTGACGATGGAAAGACGATCTGGGCCGATGCTGGCGACCTCGAGGTCGTCGACGCGTGAGGTCTCTGGAGAATTATTCGAACGGCCAGCCTCAGCGTTGCACCTCGATCGTGCGCAGGGCAGACTACCGAGGATGCTAAGGAGCGACACGTCTTCCAACCATCTCGAAGCGGAGATTCTCGACGAACTCGTGGATCAAGCGGGCGATGGCCATGGATTGGCGCGAGCGCTGCGGGGCACTTCGACTGGCAGGGGTGATGGGCTCTGAGAGTATACGTTCTCGCATGCTCGCAAGGCTCGAATCGCGTGGCGCTTGAGAAGCTTCAATCCTCGGAAAACGACGTCACGAAGCTTTCGTAGAGACGCGCCCAACTCGACCCTTGCGGGCTTGTGGCCATGGCTTTGGACGCTGCTTCTTCGAAAGGAATGAGATCGGTGTGGTCGATTTTATGCCAGTATGCGCTCGAGCACGCGAGCAGGTCCGTCTTCAGCCCTTGTACCAATTCCTGAGCCAGATGGTAGTCCGTCGTCGTCACGAATCGCAGCCAGTAGCTCGAGAGTTTTGGGGAGAGCATCGGAACCGAGTATCCACGCGTTTTGTTGCCCATCAACTCGGCGGTGCGCGTGATGATTTCTTCGCAGGTCAGCACACGAGGCCCCGGGATATCGAACCACGTTGAGCCGTCGACTTC
Organism: uncultured Bradymonadales bacterium; assembly: GCA_964346045.1. Taxonomy (GTDB): domain Bacteria; phylum Myxococcota_A; class Bradymonadia; order Bradymonadales; family Bradymonadaceae; genus CAYFTY01. The sequence goes on from CAYFTY010000036.1 coordinate 1,566, forward strand.
GATCGTGAGGGCCGCCGTCAGGGCTTCGACGACGTCATCGATGTCGATGGGTTCCGAGCGTGATTGAGTCCACTTCGGCAGAAGCATAATCGGCAAGCGTGCCGCCAGGTCGCGCACGATCTGCCAGCTTGCGCTGCGTGCACCAATGATCATCGCCGCGCGTAATTCGATCGTGGTCACCTCGCTCGCGCGAAGAATCGCGCCCGTTTCGAGTCGGCTCGCGAGATGCTCGCTGGGCTCGCCCTCGGGCTCGACGCCGCCTAGATACACGATGCGTTTGACGCCGGATGCTTCTGCAGCCCGGCAAAAGCGGCGGGCCGACTGTCGCTCGCGCTCGCGATAGCCTTCGCCTCCGCCCATTTGATGAATGAGATAGAAGACGTAATCACAGCCGTCGAGCGCCGGCTCGAGGGTTTCAGCAGATTCTACGTCGAACTCGACCCAGGTTCTTTCGGGGTGCTCCTTGCGAGCTGCAGCAGGTCGGCGCGTGGCGCCTACGACTTCGTATCCTTCGTCGACCAGCCGCGGGTAGAGAGCTTCGCCGATGAAGCCAGTGGCTCCGGTCAACAGAATTCTTGTGGGTTTCGTCACGGTCAGATCCCGGGCGTTCGGTGATGATGCTAAAAGTTATGCATGGACGCCCAATAGTCGAGTGACTTTTGGAAGTTTCACCCTTCTCGGCGTCTGCGGCGTTTGTCCCGATACATGGCTGCGTCTGCGTCACGCAGCACATCTCGTAGCAACTCGCCTGGCTGACCCACCGAAATGCCAATCGAGAGCGCAATGGGTTCACCGCTTTCAGGCGATTCACACGCCGAGCGTAGCCGGTCGACGAGTTTCGTGGCATCGCCTTCTGAGGCACCGGGGAGAATGGCGACGAATTCGTCCCCGCCTGCGCGGGCAACGATATCCTCGACACGGAGAGCATTGCGCAGGACGTCGGCAGTTCGTTGGATCAAGAGGTCCCCGGCATGGTGGCCATCCTGGTCGTTGACGAGCTTGAGCCCGTCGAGGTCGGCGACGAGTATCGAGATGGGCCTGCGCCGACCCGCCTCGAGGCGATCAATCTCTTCATCGAGGAATGCACGATTGTAGAGTTCGGTCAGACCGTCTCGAAAGGTGGCTTCGCGCAGTGCTTGCTCGTAACTATGACGCGAGGATGCATCGCGAATCACCGTAATCACATATCTCTCGTCGTCGAATTCCACGGTCGAGAGCGAGATATCTGCCGGTATTTCCCGACCGTCTGCGGCCATCGCCATCAATAGTGCCGATTTACCCATGTTTCGCGGGTGGGGGTCGGCCATGTACGAGGCGCGATGTCGCCGGTGTATGGTCCAGCGTTCCTCGGGAACCAGAATTTCGACCGGCGCGCCGATGAGGTCGGCCTCCTCGTAGCCCAGCATCTCGAGTAGCGCCGGGCTCGCCAGGACGATCTGGCCCTCCTCGTTGGCCACGACCACGCCGTCTTTGGAGGTGCACCAGAGGGTCTGTTGTGCCGCATTTTGAAGTTCTTCACCCATGAGTGCCTCGCATAATTCGTCAAATGAATGCTTTTAAATCTACGCTCCGAAACATCGTAGTCAAACCGATGACGGCGGCGTCAAAGCGGTTACGCTTTGCGAACGAAGGGTAGCTCGGCCCCACGCCATGCGGTCATACCGCCCTCGAGCGACGCGACATTCGTGAAGCCCTCGTCGAGAAGCGCCAACGCGGCGCGCGCCGAGCGTCCTCCCGATCGACACATGACCACGTAGGGCGCATCTTTATCCCATCCCGCGGACATGGTCGGGACGACGTCACCAAGCGGGACATGCTCCGATTGGAGCACGCGGCCTAGCTCGGAAGTAAGTTCGTTTTCTTCGCGCACGTCGATCAGCCGGAATCGTCCGAGGTTCTGCGACGCCCATTGCACCGAGACCTCAGGTACATCGTTATAGTCGAATATGGCATCTCGAAGATTGGCCGCATTGGCGTGTCGCTCGGTGGCTCGAATCTCGGTCTTGCCCAATACGTATTGATTCCAGGCAATCATGCCTCCTTCGGCGGCTGCGATATTCTCGATGCCGGCTTTCTGCGCTGCCTCGAGCGCAATCGCTGAACGACGGCCCGAACGACAGATCAGCACCAGTGGACGCTCGGTGTCGCGCTCTTCGAGTTTGCTGATGAAATCATTCAGCGGGATGTTCTCTGCACCTCGAGCGCTTCCCAGTGGCCCCTGCATCTCGTGAGTTTCGCGAACGTCGACGAAATCGAACTCGCCGAGATGCTCGGAAACCCATTTCACAGGTACTTCTGGGTAACCGTCGACTTCAGTGACGACGGCAGCGAATGGATTGGCTGATTGACTCATGATGACCTCGTGAATGAATGATAACATGATTCAAGCTTCGTCGCTTGATGGAGTCTTCACGTCATAAACATGAAGCAACCGATATGCCAACCTGTAGAGTCTCTAGAAAACAACGGCTTAGGCTTGGCCGTGTTCTGTGATTCGTCGATCTATGTTTCGTCTGAAACGTGGTGTCGCAACATCAAAGCGTCTGATGTTTGAATGATTGATTCCGGTCGAAGAAGATTTCGGAGTGAGCGATCCGTGGAGCGTACATGTCGCGAAAGAAACTCGATGAAGCCATCTCTGCTGCTCTGAATGAACAAGAGCAGCTTGATCCTCCGTGGGTCAGGTTTCCAGGGATGTCCCGTTATGCAATGGGGTGGCGCATGGGCGAGGCCGAGCACTACCTGAAGATGTGGCGCCGCTGGGCAGAGTCCAGGTCATTAGACTGGCGAGTTTATTTCAAATCCCATGAGCCCATCCCGCATTCGTGGGCTGTCTGGCCGCTGGAGATGCTCGGTGAGGACGACGGTATCGACGAACTCGAAGAAAGTGAGATTGCCAACAGGGCGCGTTCACTCGGATTCGAAGTCAGCGACCAGGGTTAGTTTGTCCTCTCGAAGCAGCGCTGGCCCGCAGGCGCCGCGATCTCGGTCCATCCACCTCGACGCTTCTTGGCAATCTCGTCTCGATTCGAGTCCTGCACGCACGATTTCTGGACCGAGCGCGTGTTCTCACCGAACTCGATGGACGAGTCGACGGGCTCGATCAGATATTGATTCACCGCGATTCCGAGGATTCCGAGCGCGCCCAGGGCAACGAAAATTGTCATGATCGTCGTCAATAACCCCTGCTTCCGACGTTCTTTTCGATGTGCCTCTTCAGCCGAGTCGATGCGTTCACCGCAGTGCAGACAGTATTCGGCGCCATGTACCAGTCGGCCCTGGCATTCGGGGCAGAGATTCGATGGAACGGCCGAAAAATTCTGTTGTGGAGTAGGCTGCGTCATTCGCATGGTGGACCTCATTGCAGGGACCCTCGCCGGGGTCGTGTCGTGACTTGTATTGCAATGTAGGTGCAGCTCTTACTTCGTCTAGATAGAAAGTTTCAAACCATTCATTAGGTTTTTTCAATGAAAGGTCCGAGTACGAGAAATCTCGATTCGAGACGATGCCATACGGAATGTCTTCGAGTGAGGGTTATTCCTGCTCGCTGCAGCGCGTGATCTCTTCGCCATTGAGGGTCACGTGAACCCCGGCAATGCGCCTCACGCTGCAGCAATCATCGACGTGCGTGATCACGATGCGATTTTGACCGGCGACGATGTACTGCGCGAGGTCGGTGGTCGAACCCCCGCCGAGATACGCGTAAGAACCCGGGTCGACGACACCGTTCGGATACATCGAATTAAAGATTGTGATGCGCGCTCCGTCGTCGACGTTCTCGATGCGGATGGTGAGCGAGTCGACCTGGAGCGAAGGGGCGATATCAAAGAAAGATTGGAAGTAGGTGAAGTCGCCGCCACCCCGGCATGGGCAGAGGTCTGGTGCGCCGTTCTGGCCGCACATCGTCGAGGGATCGTCGAAGCTGATGAAATCATCGGGCTCGGGCATCCAGCCGCTGTCGGCTGCGGCAGGGATCGACGCGTAGTCGTATTCGCCAGGGTCCCCGTGCGAGTCGTACATTTCGTTGAAGCAGATGGGGCCTTCGCCTTCGTGTACCTGCCAGGGGGTCGAACCACCTGAGTCGTCGAGGCAGGGTGTGCACCCCTCGTCGACAACTCCGTTGCAGTTGTTGTCGATACCGTCGCAGATTTCGGGCACGGCTTCACATGCGCATCCCTCGTCGGTCTCACCATCGCAGTCGTTGACGATATTGTCTCCGCATTCTTCGCCCACGGGACCGACCGAGCCGAGGCATTCTCCCCAGAATTCGCTCTGGCAGGTTCTCGTACCGTCGGTGCAGGCTCCGACACCGCGGGTCTGCGGCGGGCCGACGTAACAGGAACCCACCGTCGCATCACATTGGCAGCCCTCGTCGACGTCGCCGTCGCAATTATTGTCGAGACCGTCTCCGCAGATCTCTTCGGAAGTGACCTCGCCACACGTCCCGCATGCGTTCGTCAGTCCCTCGTCGATCTGGCCGTCGCAGTCTTCGTCTTCGCCGTCACAGATCTCGGCCATCGGCAGAACGAAGTCGTCGCATGTGCTCCAGGTGCCCCCCGTGCAAGCCTGCGTTCCGACCTGACACGAGCCGCGTAGTGTACCCGCAGGGCCTGGATAGCATGGACGCGTCTCGCCTTCGGTATCGCATTCGCAGCCATTGTCGGGGCCTTCGGAGCAGTCGTTGTCCAGATTGTCGTCGCAGATTTCGGTCGCCGATGGATTCACGTCGGCCGAGGCGTCGTTGCAGTCGCTGCCCTCGGCGCATCCTGCAAAGAAGCCGTCGCCGTCAGCGTCGACGCAATCGGGATTCGATGTCGGCTCACCCAGCGGGGGTCGCTCGGTCGTGTTATTCTGCGAGTTGTTCTCACCGCCGTTATTCGTTGCGTTGTTCTCGCCGCCGTTATTCGGTGAGTTGTTCTCGCCGGGACCATCGACGCCAGCCGTATCGCTGCTGCAGGAGCCGAAGATGAGTGCGAGTGAGAGAGCTGATACGTAGAGGAGATAGCGCATGGCTTCAGGATACCAACCTTGCGCGCTTCGGTCGAATCCAAGAGGCCATGCTACCTACATTTCGTCGACTCACGGAGCCATTTTTTGCCGTTCATGTAGAGCGAGCCGTCGCGTTCTTCGAGTGCGTAGCTCGAGCTCGAGCCGTCGCGGTGACTCAACGAGAGCGTGTTATTCGTGATGGTCCAGCGTCCTGCCGCATTCGATACGCCCGCGCCAGTACCGAGCTGTGTGGCACTCGCCATATCCCAGTTCCGGTAAAAGGAACCATCTGCGCAGAGAGTGAGCTTTGTCTTTTCGGAGTATCCCGAGCCCGAATAGAACCGGTAGAGGTTCTTGTCCTTGAGCTTCTTCGCCCATGCGCCCCTGGGTGCGCCTTTGGGCGTTTTCGGCTTGAATTTCCTGGCGCTCTTCACCATCGAACGAGCTGCCTTTTCAAAGGATTTCATGGATTTCGAGGGCGCCATCACCACCGCTCCGATCGCGCGGTCGCCAACCATTCGCGCGGTCACCGACGCATTGTAGCCTTCGGCCTGCGGGAAGTTGTAGCTGCGAGTATAGAGGCCCTTGTTGTTCTGTAGTTTAGCAGTCGGTTGCAGAACGATGCCCTGACCCATCGGCAACGGCCCCTGAAGAGTCGACTCGAGCTCTGCTTTGGTCGATTTCATGATCAGGACGAAAATCTTACCGTCCGAGCCGTCGGCACGTTCCATCACGAAGGCTTCGGCGCCGGCCGGAAGTGCGCCCTTAAACCCGCCGGGCAATTTCACTTTGACGTTGTGAATGGGCACCTCGAGTGCCACCGGTCCAGCATAGACTTTATTCTCGACAAGGGTTTCGGCGGTCGCAGAAACGGGCGCTGCGACGAATAGCGAGAGCATGAGGCAAAGTACGATGCGCATAGATAAAGTCCTGGATTCATTCCGTGTTCGGCCACGATAACGATTGAGTGGGCAGTGGGCAAGCACACAGACGAGCGGGCTCGAAAGAGGGCGATGGTCAATCGCAACGTGCTTTGCTTCATCAGCGCAGTCTTATCCGTCGACTATCCTGGGCATAGTCGACCCGGAATCCGCGGAAGCGAGGCAACACCTTTGCAGGGGGCTCGCTGGTCTCTCGAGCGGCTCGGTTATCAGGTTCGATGAGAACCCGACGTGACGCAGGTTTGACGGTGCAGCAGTACGTTGCGCCCTGGTAGCTCCACTGACGCGGAAACTCCTTGACGAGGGGTTCGTAGACCCAGGCTGGAATTCCGGTTTCGTCGGCGAGCTGCGGAATGATGTCTTCGTTTTCGAGAAGCGCGAGTTCGTCGCAGGTCTCGAGTCCCAGAAGCTCGAGACGTTCGACCAGCCATTCGCGGGGGTCTTCGGTTGTGGGGGGTTCGGGCACCGGGTAGCCAGCGAGATCTTCGACCTCACGCCAATCCGCGAGGAGTCGCCACCCGTGCAAGGCATCGACAATCGGTCCGTGAGCCTTTTTGAAGAGTCGGTTTTGAAGGGTAAAATCGGCGACGACTTTGCGCAAATCGACGCCTTTTAATTCGACCTCACGCGAGTCGAGTACGACACCAGCTAGCTCGACCTGCCGGTCGGCAAAAATACGCACCCGTCCCTGTTTTTTCGAGAGCTGCGGGTTGTCGATCGTGGTTTGCCCGATCCCCGCATCGGCGAGGGTTCGTGGTCGGGTCGGCAGCAGCATGCGCCCGATCCCGAATACGCTGGTGCCCGACGAAAGCCATTCCGTCTCGAGAATCACGGCGGCCGTCGCATCGATGGGGTTGGTGCGTGAATCTGGTGGCTCGAAGACATAGACGTTCACCTCGATTTCGCCATTGGCCCATGGCTGCGAGCGCGATCGGCTCTTTTTGCGCTGGGCGCGTGGTCTGAGCACGAAACCGGCTTCAGGAAGGCGCTCGAGGATGAATCGGTCCAGACCTTCGAGTGACTCGCCGCTTGCGCCGACGAGGTCGCGAAGCTGCCGGCTGATGGCCCGGGCTTCGTCGAGACGTCGACTGCTGAGATGGTGCTGACGCGCATCGCCTTCCCGCAACAGCTTGAGGCTCATGGTGACTTCATCGGTCACTCCTTTGAAAAGTTGGGAGCGTGCCTCCTTGATCGCAGCGATTCGGCCGCCGTCCATGCCATCGAGACTTCGCGTGAGCGAGCCCCGAGACTGCAGGATGGCGACGAGGTCACAGAGTGTTGCATCGATGTCCGGAGGTGCTCCGACAAGCAACGCGGCCTCTTCCGCTGAAACCGGCAGGCTCGCGAGTCGGCTCCCGCGCTCGGTGAGTTGGTCTTCTTTGACCGCGGCGAGGTTTTCGAGTCGGGCCTGCGCTCGCTCGACCGCGAATTTCGGCGGTTCGGTCACCCAGGTGACACTCTTGCTCTGGCCAACCGCAAGTCCGAGTTCGGCCGCCTGCAGTAGCATGTCGTCGAGCTCGACGCGCTCGATTTCGGGTGTGCGATAGGGCTCGGGGCGATGGCGCTCAGACCAGAGGCGAATGCAAATACCCTCGGCGACGCGCCCGGCGCGCCCGGCTCGCTGCTCCATCGATGCCTGCGAGATTGGAATGGTGGCCAATGCAGCCCGACCGGCGCGGTGAATGCGAGTCTTGGCAAGCCCGCTGTCGATGACGATGCGCACCCCAGGCAGCGTGATCGAGGTCTCGGCGACATTCGTCGAGAGGTAGATGCGCCGCCGATCGGAGTCCTGAAAGACACGTCGCATCGCCTCGGGGGGCTGTGAGCCATGGACGATCAGGATTTCTTCGCTTCGGCGGCCAAGCGCCGACTCGGTCGCCCGGATCGATTTTATCCCAGGCAAAAAGACCAGCACGTCACCCTCGGCCGAGCTCAGCGCCTTTTCGACGGCGCGCGCTGCGCGTTGTCCCAGGTTGTCGTCGCTCGGCTCGACCGCACTCTTATCGTAGCGGATATCGACCGGGTAGGTGCGGCCTGTCGCATGCAGCATCTCGGCGCCGATCGCACCGGCGGCCTCTTCGGCATCGATGGTGGCCGAGGTCAGGATCAGTGGCACCCCCCGAAATTTCTCGAGAGAGGCCGCAGCTGCCACGACGAGGTCCATCTGCCACGAACGCTCGTGAAATTCGTCGACGACGAAGCCAGCAACATCGGGCTCAGGGTCTGCGAGCATCCGCAGGGCGACCCCGGGTGTACAGAACAGGACGCGTGTGCGATCGCTCGAGCGGTCCGAAAAGCGCACGCGGGATCCAAAGAAGCCACCGGTCGACTCGCCGCGTTGAGAAGAGAGAAAATCGGCCAGAGCGTGGCATGCGACGCGCCGCGGTTCGACCACCAACACCAGTCCGTCGTCTGCGTGTTCAGTGAGCCAGACGGGCACGCGCGTCGACTTTCCGGCCCCGGTCTCGGCCGTCACCACAAGTCGCTTAGATCGGGAGATGGCTCGATCGAAATCGCCGCGTATGTCGTCGATGGGTAGTTGCATGGTCGCCATCATCGATGGCATCCGCGGGCGTCGCAACCACAGAGCAGAACGTGCACGCCATGCCCGAATTCGGTAGACTTGCAGGAGCCTTTGCCACGAGCAAACAATGAGCCGTATCGTCGCGACATGTCTACTCGTCGTCATTTCGGGGTGTTCGCAAGAGCCGAATTTCATCTTTGATGAGCCGCGCGAATGCGAGGACTGCGAAGACGGCGGCTCGAACACGACCGATTTCGGTCGCGAAGATATGGCAGGCGACACCGATACGACCCTGGTCGATATGCGGTCAGCGCAACCTGATATGGCGACGGCCGAATGGTGTCCCGACCCCGGCGACCCTGAGCGATTTGCACGTTGGTCCAACGGAATTTCGGCCAGCGTGAGCCACGACCGCTCTTTCGAGACGGCGGGGGAGACGATCTCGTCGGGCATTGGTATTTTCGACCTCGATTCGGACGGCGATAATGATGTCATCGTCACCAGTCAGGGCTCGACGCTCATCTATTTCGAGAACGACGGAGACGGGAATTTCACCGACGCGACATCGAGCGCGGGCCTCGACGGTCTGACGCTCACCACGAGCGTCTCGGGCGCAGATATCGATGGTGACGGAGATACTGATCTTCTGATCGGCCGCACCACCGGGGCTTACCTCTTGATCAATGATTCGGGTTCGTTCACGGACGAAGCGATGCAACGCGGGCTCTTCGACCCGGATGACGTGGTCTCGGGGGCCTCGTTTGCCGACTTCGATGGGGATGGTGATCTCGATGTGTACATCACGAGCTATCATCCGCCGCTCAATCCGATGGACACCACACTGCCGACACTGCGCAACCGTTTACTGCGTAATGATGACGGAAGCTTCAACGAAATCACGATCAGCCCGGGCGGTGAGGCCACCAAGGGCATGACCCTGGCGAGCGCATGGTGGGACTGGGATGAAGATGGCAGGCCAGACCTCTGGGTGGCCGAAGATTTTGGCGTCGTGCACGGGCCGAATAAGCTCTTTCGCAATCTTGGCCCAGATCCTGAAGACGCGGATGGCTGGCTCTTTGAGGATATTGCGGGGCAGACGGGGCTCGACGCGAAGGTCTTCAGCATGAGCGCGACCCTCGCCGACTTTGATAACGATGGCGACCGCGATGGCTATGTCACCAATATGGCGAATAACGTCTTCCATGTGCGAGACGGTGATCGCGTGAGCGATGAGGCAGTCACGCTCGGAGTGACGGCAGGCACGACCGATAATCCCGAGGCGCTGGCCATGGGCGAGCCTAATTACGCGTCGGGATTGGAGGGCATCGACGAATTCTTTGCAAATTATGCCGACCCGTCGTCGGGCCTGCATACGGTGACCTCGTGGAATGCCATTTTTTTCGACGCCGATCATGACGGCTGGCAGGACCTCTTCGTGGCCAATGGCCCGGTCCTGACGACCGTGATGCCCGAGGCTCGCCGGCAGCCGAATTCGTTTTTCGTCGGCGACGAGGGTGGATCATTCAGCGAAGCTCCGTGCTGGTTCTTGCCCGACAAAATGGGGGCGAGTCGTGGCGCGGCTGTGGGCGATCTCGACGGTGACGGAGACCTCGATCTCGTGTGGTCCAATAATGGCGATGCAGGCGAGGGCGGCGTATATGCAGCGCGTAACGATTTCTCGGATGGCAACTGGTTGATCGTCGAGCTCGAGGGACAGGCACCGAATACCGACGCGATTGGCGCAAAGATCACGCTGACTGCCGGTGATCTGACTCAGACCCGATGGATCGATGGCGGGCAAGGTTTTATGTCGGTCAGCGAACGCGTGGCACATTTTGGACTCGCGGATGCCGACGCCATCGATTCGCTGATCGTAGAATGGCCGAACGGCTCGACCCAGGACGTCGAAGTCGATGCCATCAATCAGCGGATCGTCATCAACGAGTAAGCTCTTGGCCAGGGTCCGGTGCGGCGAGTAGAATTCGATCGTCTCATCCGACGTAAAGAAATGACGCAACCCGAAATCATCATTGTGGGCGCAGGATTCGCAGGCATCGGCATGGCCGTCGAGCTCATGAATCATGGCATCCACCAATTCGAAATCTTCGAAAAGGCCGACGAGCTCGGCGGCACATGGCGCGACAATACCTATCCGGGTTGCGCCTGCGACGTGCCCTCGCATGTGTACTCGTTCTCGTTCGACCAGAACCCGTCGTGGTCGCGCGCCTACAGCCCGCAGCCCGAAATCCTCGAGTACATGAAAGACTCGGCGATGCGACACGGAGTCTACGAGAAGATCCGCTTTGGTACCGAAGTCGAGGCAGCACATTTCGACGAGTCGCGGGGGATCTGGGCCCTCGAGATCGTCGGGTCCGAGGCGGTCGAAGCACCGATCGTGATACTCGGTGTTGGGCTGCTCGCGCGCCCTCGCATTCCTGAATTCGAGGGGTTCGAGGACTACCGCGGCGAGTCATGGCACTCGGCCGAATGGAATCACGACTACTCGCTCGAAGGACGACGCGTCGGGGCGGTTGGCACCGGCGCGAGTGCGATTCAATATGTGCCGGCGATCGTCGACGACGTCGCCGAATTGGCGCTCTATCAGCGCACGCCGCCGTGGGTCGTACCCAAG